>JANOZI010001104.1:0-11195 GCA_031429375.1 Acidobacteriota bacterium
TATGCGACGCAGCCAGGCGCGTACGTGGAGACGTTCAATCCCACGCTGTGGGCGAGCGCGGATCTGACGGACGTTCAGGGCAAGTCGAGCTTTTACCATCGCGGTCCCACGCAATACCTGACCACCCTTCCTCTCTCGTTGCTGGATTCGTATCGCCAGATCGCGCTGGTGCTGCTCGTGCTCTTTCCCATCCTGATCGCCGGCGCGGCGGTCGTGATGTGGCGCGCGTTCAGCGGCGCCAGGCGCGATCCGATGCTGCTGGCGCTCATCCTCACCACCTCGCTGATGTTCTACCCGACCCTCCAGGCCTACGTCGCGCGCGAGTTCGAGATCGTGATCATGGCCGCAACCGCGATGCTGTTCGCGGCGGCGCTCGGCCGGCGAGAGACGTCGATCGGCGTGTGGACGGCGTACCTCTCCCTCTACAAGTTCTTCCCGCTGGCGTTGCTGCCGCTGCTGGTGGCGCGGCGATGGTGGCGCGCGCTGGCCGCGTGTACCGCGACCGCGGCGATGATGCTGGCCGCCGCCCACGTCATGTTCGGCCTTCAGAACTTCAGCAGCGACGGCTTCGTCCAGCGCTTCGTAGTCCACACCCTGACCACGATTGGCTCGACCGATCAGTTCTGCCACGGCCCCTTTGACCTGCTGCGCTACCTGCCGCAATCACATGACGTGAGCGTACGGTTCGCGCTGTGCGGCATCAATGAGCACGTCCCGTTCCCAGCCGCGGCCGTGTACCTGGCGTTGATCGTGGCCACGCAGCTGGCCCTCGCCTACGGATTCTTTCGAGCCGAACGCCGCGCCCCGCTGGCGCCCGAGGCCGAGCGCTGGCGCCGCACCTGCGAGCTGAGCGCGGTCGTCATCGTCTACGTGACCTTTTTCTTCACCCACTACTACTACTTGACGGTGTTGATCGTGCCGCTGACCGCGCTGATGGCTCGCGCCTACCAGCAGCGGAGCGCGCGCTTGTGGAGTGCGTGGGCCGCTTCGTACCTGCTGCTGTCGGCGTTCCTGCTGCCGTTGTCGCAACTGACAAAATGGCTGGAGACCGATGTCTTCACCTGGTATCTCGCCACGTTCGCGTATTTGCCGGGGCAACTGCTGTTGTTAGGAGTGATTTTGTACGAGTATGCGACGCTGCCGCTGTCCTCCTTCGCTGCGCGCTACGGACGACAAGCTGACGGACCCGCAGGCTCCGATCGATCGTGAGCCGGTCGTCAAACAGATGAGGTAGACTACCGCCGCGCCGGCAGTCCGACACTGAAGTCCTCGGCTGCCCGGCGTCTTGCTCCCCCCAGGGACAGGAGTTCACAGATGAGAAGAAGTGGTTTCAAAGGTCTCGTTGCGGCAGGCATTGTCGCAACCGGTATCGCCGCGTCGACGACTGCCGTCGCCGCATCCGACATGTTTCTCAAGCTCAGCGGCGTCCAGGGTGAATCACAGGATTCTAAACATAAGAATGAAATCGACGTGCTGTCGTGGTCGTGGGGCGCGTCCACTGGAACAGGCAAGACCAAGCGTGGCACCGTACCGCCGGCCTGCATCCAGGATCTCTCCCTTACGAAATTCGTCGATAGCGCGTCACCGGCCCTCATCACGATGACCGTGATGGGCCAGGTGGCACCCGATGCCACCCTGACCGTGCGGAAGTCCGGTGAAACTCCAAACGAGTTCTTCATTCTTCGGATGACGAATGTGAGCTTGACGTCGTTTCAAACCGGCGGATCCGAAGGCGAATCCCGGCTGACCGAGAACATCGTGCTGCACTTCGACCAGGTGAAAGGGGAATACCGGCCGCAGAAGCCCGACGGGAGCAGTGGCAGTCCGATTGTCTTCGATGTCAGCGGCGCGTGCCCGTAACGGATCCTCACACCAGGCTCGGCGCTCTCCAGGGGCGCCGGGCTTTCTTCGTGCGCTCGGTCAGCAAACATGAAGCAATGGCGCAGCCTGGGCCGTGTCGGTCCCGGCGACATCGACAAAGCCATCGCGCTCCATCGCGCCGGCAAGCTCGCACAAGCCAGGCGCATCTACGAAGGCATCCTCGCGGTCGACGCCAACCATGTGAAGGCTCTGCACTTCCTGGGCGTGCTGCACCACCAGAGCGGAGATCCCGACCAGGCCATCGCGAGCATCGAGAGGGCCCTCGCCCTGGACCCGGACTATGCCGATGCGCACAACAACCTCGGCAACATCTTCAGGGAAACGAACCAGCTGGAGGCGGCATTCCGCGCCTATCGCCGTGTCGTCGAACTCGCGCCCGGACACGCTGATGGCTGGAACAACCTCGGCGTAATGCTGCGCAGCCGCGCCGAGTACGACGAAGCTCAGAAGGCCTACGGGCGCGCCATCGAGTTGAATCCGGCCCACGCCGCGGCCTGGCAGAATCGCGGCAGCCTGTTGGCTCGTTTAGATCAGATCGACGTGGCCGCTGCCGCATATCGGCGCGTACTGGAACTGCGGCCGCGAGACATCGCGGCCTACGATGCCCTCAGCCGAACCCTCTATCGTGCCGGCAGGGTCGATGAGGCCGTTGCCGTGTATCACGAGTGGCTGCACGTGGATCCCAACAACGCCGTGGCCCTGCACATGCTGGCCGCGTGCACTGGTGAGGCGGCACCGCAGCGTGCGTCCGATAGTTATGTGCGCGACACGTTCGACGCGTTTGCCGGCAGTTTCGACCAGGTGCTGGATTCGCTCGGATACCGCGCGCCCAGCCTGATCGGAGAATTCCTGGAGCAGGTCCTGCCGGCCGCGAATGCCGCGCTCCTGATTGCGGATGCGGGCTGTGGCACCGGCTTGTGTGCGGACTTCCTGCGCCCGCGCGCGAAGCAACTGGTCGGCGTCGATCTCTCCCCGGGCATGCTGGCCAGGGCGCGCACGCGAAAGAAGTACGACCAGCTAGTCGAGGCCGAATTGTCGGCGTGGCTGGGTAGCCAGCAACAGGCCTACGATCTGATCGTGTCTGCGGACACCCTGTGCTATTTCGGCGCGCTGGAGCAACCCTTGTCGGGCGCCGCCAGAGCGCTGCGACCAGCGGGACGTCTGGTGTTCACCGTTGAGCGGGCCGGCCCCACCGTGGAGTCGTATCAGCTCGAGTCCAGCGGCCGTTACAGCCACGCCGAGCCATACGTGCGCACCACCCTCACCGGAGCCGCGCTCAAAGCCATCGACATCCGGCCTGTCGTGTTGCGACGCGAACGCGGGCACGAAGTCGGCGGATTGTTGGTGAGCGCGCAGCGTCCCTGAGGCGAGGGACTTCGCCGTTCATTTGCGATATCCTCGCCGGGATTCCATTGGTCTCTCCAACTGGTGCACCTGCGATCACGCCCACGATTCCCCGCTGGCTCACGCTCGCCGAAACCATCCTGATCGCCGCCGGCGTGGCCGCCTACCTGGCGATGCCGCACGAAATCAACTCCGATGGCCTGATCCGTCTGGAGACCACGCGCGCCATGGCTCGGGGCGAGATCCCTGACGCGCCGACGGGCCTGCTGATGTCGGCGCTCGCGCTGCCGCTCTACCACTTCGGTGACGTGGTCGCGGCCTTCAACGCGCTCGTCTTTCTCATAGGGCTGGCCGCGATGGCGCTCCTGCTGAGGAAACATGTCGCGGCGCACCTGATCCGCCGGTTGCTCCTGTTGCTGCTCGCCGCGTCCATGTTCGGCCATCACGCGCAGTTGTTTTTCGGAGAGGTCCTGACCGCCATGTTCGCCGCGGTCGGCCTGGTGATGGTGGTCGTCGGCCTGCCCGTCCCCGGGTTTGCGCTCGTGATGCTCGGGGTCGTCAATACCCCGGCCGCCCTGCCGGCGTTGTTCCTCGTCTTGATCGATCGGGCGAAGCCGCCGCATCGGTTGTGGAAAGCCGTGTGGCCGACGGCGCTCTGCGCGGCGGCGCTGATGCTGGAGTTCTATGTTCGGCGCGGCACTCCGTTTGCGAGCGGCTACGAAGGCGATCACGGCGCGCGCTCGATTTTGCCGTACTCGGGATTGCCCGGCTTCAGCAATCCGATCGCGTTCGGCATCCTGTCGATCCTGTTTTCGTTTGGCAAGGGCCTCGCGCTGTTCGTTCCCGGATTGTGGCTGCTCTTCAAGCGCCCGGTTGCCGGCACGCCGGATGTGCTGCGGCGGTTGCAGCGGCATTCGGTCTGGTTCGTGGTCGGCCTGGTCCTGGTCTACGCCAAGTGGTGGGCCTGGCCCGGCGGATGGTTCTGGGGACCGCGCTTCTTCGTCTTCGCCTGCATTCCCGCATCGATCGCGTTGGCGATCCACCTGAGCGACGAGCAAGCGGCGCCCGCGGCGAAGGCCCTCACGATCGCCGTCCTGGGCTGGTCGATCTGGGTTGGGATCAACGGCGCCGTCTATGGTCAGCTGGACATGGGCATCTGCAACGAGCAGCCGGACCTGGAACCGCACTGTTGGTACACGCCCGAGTTCAGCGCACTGTTTCGCCCATTCATCGTGCCGAAGACGCTGAACGTCATGGAGAAGGCGTTGTTCACTTATTCGGTCGCAGTGGGCTGCGTGCTTGCGGCGCCGTTCGCCCTCGACTTACTGCGTGCCGGCCGAGATCGCTTGCGGAACCTTCGTGCGGAACCTTCGTGAGGAACCTCCGTGAGGAACCTTCGTGAGGAACCTTCGTGAGGAACCTTCGTCATTATTTTTGAACCCGCTCCCACACCAGCCGGCTCTCCTGTTGTGTGCCGAGCTCCGCGGCGTCGATCTTCAGGACCAGCCGGTTCGGGCCCTCGAACGTAAACCATCGCTTGCGAACCGTGCCGACGATGTTGGGGCTGCGCTCGACGTCGACGTGATGCAGCACGTAGCCTTCCTTCGCGTTGACCTCGACGCGTGCGCAGTACGAAATGAAGCCGGCAAACCGCGCGACGGCGTCTGGCACGGTGGCCGGGGCGCCGGGCGTCCACTGCGGCCGCTTCGAGTCCATCATCACTGCGCACATGCGATTGACATCGCTGTACACGAGATACCCGACATCGGTCTGGCCCTTGCGAACGGTGCCATCGGCCGCGCGTTGCGTCCACCCGACCAGCCGCCACATGCCCTGCAGCTGCTTCGCGACCGTGGCGTCGTCTTGCATCGCTGCAGCGGCGAGCGGCGCGGTGCCCGGAAACACGGTGACCGCCGCCAGTGCGGCGGCCATTCCGAATCGGACCAATTGGCGGTTCATCGAGACTCCAGTTTCGTCAGGCGAGTTTCCAGCGCTTCAACACGCGGATGATCTTCGAGCGGAGCCGGTTGTCTTCCCACATCTCTTCGTCGTCGCGCTTGTCGACCGGGACCTGGGCGTTGGAGATGTGCCCGAACATCAGCAACCGCGCGGCTTCGAGCAGGCCCTCGGCGCCAAAGGGCTTCTCGATGAACGACTCCCCGTCACCGAGCTCGTGCAGGCCGGTAAACAGGTTGTCGGCAAATCCCGTGACGAACAGGATCCGCGCCGCGGGGTAGCGAAGCCGCACCAGGGCCGCGAGCTCGCGGCCGTTCATCTCGGGCATCATCAGATCGGTGATCAGCATGTCGACGCCGGGAAAATCGGGTGCGTCGAGCATGCGCGCCGCCGCCACACCGGAATTAGCGGAACGGATTTCGTAGTTGTCGTTGGCGATAATTCGGACCACGAGCTTCAACACCGGTTGCTCGTCGTCGACGATAAGGACGCGGGTCCGATTCGCCAGCGGCGGACGCGACAGGCTGGACTGCGACGCGACGTCGTTCGGCCGGTGAATCAGCGGAATGTTGGGTATCGGCAGCTCGCGTTTGGGCGGCGCCGTCGCGTCGGTCATCCGGGGACATTTTACAGTGTCGCCGCCCGCTGTCCCGTCTTTCACGTGAAATCTTGTACACGACAACGCCGGGAAGGTGTGTGGTCGTTGGCGACCACCTCCCCGGCGTTTGTTCATCAACCCGCCTCGCCCCGCCTTCGCGTCGGGCGACGGCGAGCAGGCTCGGGCGCCTCGTTAGCGCTTCGTCGACTCGTAAATCGTCGCCGCGCCGCCGCCGATGGCCGCACCAATCAGGGCGCCCTTCTTGCCGCCCACGAGCGCGCCGACGCCGGCGCCGGCGCCGCTGCTGCCGCCGATGATCATGGCCGTCTTGCCCCACGATCGCTGGTCGGCGCGGCGGTCTTCTTCATACACCTGCGTGGCGGCGGTGCGCTGACGCGCCACCCGCCGTTGCACCGGCCGTTGGACCGTGCGGACCACCGGCTGCGCGGCGGCATAGACCGGCTGCGCGGCGGCGTAAGCGGGCTGCGGCTGGTAGAACCCGGCGGAGCGATCCTCCATCCGCGTGATGCACGTGACTTCCGCCAGTTCGCGACCGTTGACGAACGCTCGCCGCAGGACAGCTTCTTCGTACGGCTGGCACTGCACCGCGGAGCCCTGGCTCAAGGCGCGGGTGTCGGCGACCGTCATCGCGCGTGCGCCGTTCGCATCAGCGCCGAAATACGGAGCCGCAGCGCTTTTCGTTTGACCCGAAGCCATGAGCGCGATCGCCGCGGCCACGAGCCCACCCAATGCTGATCCGACGATAGTGTTCATCATGATCGGTACCCTCTGCCATGCACTACATCAAGTGGCGTGCCAGCGTGTTTGGGGCCGAATCACGTGAAAAACGTCGAGTATCGTGCTGTTTAGTGAGCAGTTCAAGGTGCGACAACAGGACACCTGAACCGTACCCGCTCCCTTCGCACCCTTGACACCTCAGGCACCCTAGCCTTGGCACCCTTGGCACCCTTGGCACCCTTGGCACCAAGCTTTGGCACCCTAGGCACCCTAGGCACCCTAGGCACCCTAGGCACCCTAGGCACCCTAGGCACCTTAGGCACCCTAGCTTTAGGGCGTAATGGCCCACATGAAAGTGACGCCGACCGACGCGCGCCAAAAGGCGTAGTTACCTGGGCGCGTCGTCCCGGTCTTGTCGCCTGGCGCCAAGAAGTACCGCGCGTCGCCGCGGAAACCGACGATGTCGTTCAACGGATAGAGCACGCCGCCGCCGACGTTGACCCCGAGATCGTAGACGGTCGCAATCTGCGTACAGGAGGTGAAGCAGCCATGCACCTGGATGACCCCGATGCCGCCCACGCCGTACGGACGCAACAGACCGCTGCGGGCCTGCCAGATCGCGTTGACCATGTAGGTGCCCAGGTCGAGCTCGCGGTTGGCTGATGGCGAGCCGTTGGCGAAGCCGAAGTCGAGCTCGGCGCCCCACCCGGAAACATCCTGCACCGCGACCGACAGGCCTGGCGTGAACACGGTGTCGGGCATGTCACCGCCGCCCGTCTGCCCGACCTGGCCGGTGAGCAATCCGCTGTAAGTTCCGGTCTGGGCATCGGCGCGGCCTGCGGCCATGGCGACGAGCGCCAATACGATCGAGACCCGAATCAACTTGATCACAAATGTTCTCTCCCCACAAACAGCTGCTGCCCTTCGGTCAGCAGCCAGCGTCTCGCTTCCTGGTAACGCGGGCAGACCGCCGCGACGTGCCGCCAGAAGCGTCTCGAGTGATTCAGCTCGCGGCAATGCATCAGCTCGTGCAGCATGACGTAGTCGCGGACGAACGCGGGCACGAGCACCAGCCGCCAGTTCAGCGTGATGGCGCCCTGCGCCGAGCACGCGCCCCACCGCGACCGCTGGTTTCGCACCGACACGCGCGTCACGCTGACATCGTGCTGTGCGGCCAGCGCGCGCAGCGCGTCCGGCAGTTCGACGCGGGCCCGGGCCCGCAACGCGGGCTCGTCCGGGTGCACCACGGCGGGACGGGCCAACTTGGCCTGCCGCTGCTGTTCGATCCACGCCGTGCTCGCCTGCACGAACGCGAGGGCGTCGCGCTTCGATCCCCAACGCGGCAGCGTCACCCGCAGCGTGCCATCGTCCATCACGCGGAGGATGTAACGGCGCGCCCAGCGGTGCCGGATGAATACCCCGCCTACGTCGGTGCGCGGCTTGGGTCCGCCTTCGCCCCTGCGCGGCTTCGGCGCGACAGGCGGGTAGGCGTGTAATGGCAAATCGAGCTGCATCGAAGGCTGGATGATCTTAGCAGTAAAGTAACGGCATGGCCTCAGGCTTCGATGCCCTCGTGGAGCTGGTTCGCGGCGCGACCTTTGACGACTTTCTGTTGCGTCCGCAGCGCAGTGTGATCGAGCGGCGCGACCCCGCGATCATCGACCTGTCCTGCCGCTTCTCGACCCACATCACGCTCAAGCGGCCGCTGGTGTCGGCCAACATGGACACCGTGACGCGCGCGCCGATGGCCATCGTGCAGGCCGAGGAAGGCGGCATCGGGATCATCGACCGCGGCTTTCGCAACGGCGACATCGAGCCGCAGGTGCGCGAGGTCCTGAAAGTCAAGCGGATGCAGCACATCATCATCCGCGATCCCTATGCCGTCACGCCCGAAACCAGCTTGAACGACGCCGTCGCGACCATGAAGCGGCGGAAGGCCGGCACGCTCGTCGTGGTCGATGGCGAGCGCCGCCTCAAGGGCCTGCTGACCGAGCGCGACGTGCGGTTCGTCAACACGAGCGACGGCCTGGTGGCGTCGCGCATGACGCCTGTCAACCAGCTGATCGTCGGCCAGGGCGAGCTGACGCTCGACGCCGCCGAGCGCGTGATGGTCGAGAAGAAGATCAAGAAGCTGCCGCTGGTGGATCACAACGGCGCGCTACTGGGGTTGATCACCGCGAAGGACATCTATCGCCAGGAGCGGTTGCCGTTCGCCACGCGCGACACGCACGGGCGTCTGCGCGTGGGCGCGGCGATCGGCGCCACCGGCGATTACCTCGAGCGCGCCGCGGAGCTCGTGAAGGCGCAGGTCGACGCGATCGTGGTCGACATCGCCCATGGCCACTCGGTGGTGATGTCCAGGGCGATCGAAGCGTTCAAGAAGCAGTTCGGCAACGTCGAGCTCGTCGTCGGCAACGTGGCAACTGCCGACGGCGTGCGGTTTCTCGCCGAGCGCGGCGTGAATGCGATCAAAGTCGGGATCGGCCCGGGCGGCGGCTGCACCACCCGGCTTACCACCAGCTTCGGCGTACCGCAACTGCAGGCGCTCGTCGAATGCCGGCAGGCGGCCGGCGACAACGGCGTGCCGCTCATCGCCGACGGCGGCATCAAGCGGCACGGCGCCATCCTCGAGGCGCTGCTGTTCGGCGGCGACACGGTGATGCTCGGCAGCATGTTCGCCGGCACCGAGGAAACGCCCGGTGACGTGGTGCAGAAGTCCGTGGTGTTGCCGGATCAGCAACGAGCGGTCAAGGTGCCGTTCAAGGTGCTGCGCGGCATGGCGTCGATTCACGCGATTCGCGATCGGCTCGACGTGGAAGACGACGAGGTGATGGACCTCGAGGCGCTCGGCGCGGAGGGCACCGAGGTGAGCGTGCCGGCGCGCGGCTCGGTGCGGCCGATCATTCACGACATCTTCAAGCACTTGTGCTCGTCGGTCAGCTACGGCGGCGCCAAGGACCTCGCCGAGCTGCGGCAGATGTTTCGCGCGGACCCGACGCGCTACCTCATCAAACTCTCGTCGTCGTCGAAGCGGGAAAGCTACGAGCGCTAATCCCCTGGACTAACCACCGGCTCGTCGCGACCACCCGGCCAGTACGACGTGACTATTGACGCCGGGATTCGTTCCGAGGTTGTTGCCGTTCGAGATGTGCTGAAAACGATAGCCCAGCATCAGCGATCGTCCGGCTGATCCGAACAGCCGCACTCCCCCTCCCCAGTGCGCGGTGAAATTGGCGCGAGTGGTGTCTTCGGGAATCGCGTCCGTGGTCCACAGCCCGCCCATCGACAACTCACCGAATGCCGACCAACGCAGGCGCGGCTGGAAGTTCCACCGCCACACGACTGGGGCGACGCCAAACCCGTACACGCCGGCGGGGGCGGTCTGCGCAAAAACCGGCGTGACCTCGGCCGCCCACGCGAAACGGCCGCGAAGCATGCCCGGGCCCAGGGCGCGCGTCAGCTCGCGGCCCCACGACACCGTCTGCACCGCGTAGCGGCGGTTGGCCGCCGACTGGAACAGCTTGACGCTCCACGCTGCGCCGGCCCCGACCATGAGCTCGGCCGGCGATGGGCCGCTCCGGCTCACCGTGCAGACGACGGCGATGGGACCTTCGGTGTTCATGAGATCGACGGCTGGATCCAGATCCGCTTCGACATTCACCTCGAGCCCGTGGCTCACGTGCAGGTCGAGCGTCGAAGCGCCGTCCACCGCGCGCCACTCGACCGATCGGCCGCCGTTGGCACCGGCAAACGTCAGGCGCACCTCGCCCGGCGCGACCGACGGCGCCGCGCCCGGCAGCCGCAGCTCGACGACAGGCTTGTCGAGCATGCGGCCGCGATACAGCACGCGCCATTCCGGCGCGGCAGCGCCGGCGACGTCGCGCCGCTCCAGCCGCCATTCGCGCTGCTGCGGATCGTCAGGCACGCGGCATGTGGCAACGCTCTGCCCCGATGCCGCCTGGACGATGAGCAACGCGAGCAACATCAATCAATCTGTTTGGTTATTGGTAATTGGTTATTGGTTATTTCCCTGGATGCGCTCGGCGAACGTGATCAAGTGTCCGTCAGGATCGGTGATCGCGAACTCGCGCATGCCGTAGAACTGATTCTTGAGCGCCATCACCACCGTCGCCTTCGGCGCGACGGCGGCATGTAATTCGTCGACGCCGGTCACGACGACAAACATCGTGCAAGTACCGCCAAACGGCGTCGAGGCCATCTCCGGATGGTCTTCGACCGCGGCCGCCTTGTCGTTGAGGAACACCGGCACGCCGTCGCGCTCGAGGCCGACAAAGACAAATGGCTCGGCGTCAGGCACGTTCATCGTGATGGTGAAGCCGAGCACGTCGCGATAGAACACGGTGCTGCGCGCAACATCTTTGACCACGAGATTGGGCGTGACGGATGTAAAGCGGGTCATGGGCACATAGTTTATGCTCGGAGGTATGGCCCGCGGTTGGGAGAGCAAGGCGATCGAGTCGCAGCAGGACGATGCCGGGCGCAAACCACCGGCCGGACCCGAGCTGACGGCCGCACAACGGGAGCGGGCCACCGCAAAGGCGGGGCTGGAACTGGCCCTGGCCCAGACCCAGTCCGAAATCAACACCGCCTGCCGCCCAGCTCATCGGGAAATGCTCAGGCTCAGGCTCGACGCCATACGGGTCAGGCTCGAGGGCTT
>JANOZI010001105.1:0-3422 GCA_031429375.1 Acidobacteriota bacterium
CTCATCACTCTCAAAAAACAGCACCTGGGCGCAGCCCTCACCGGCATAAATGCGGGCCGGCAGCGGGGTGGTGTTGCTGAATTCCAGCGTCACAAAACCCTCCCACTCGGGCTCAAACGGCGTGACGTTGACGATGATGCCGCAGCGGGCGTAGGTGGATTTGCCCAGGCAGATGGTCAGCACATTGCGCGGAATGCGGAAATATTCCATCGTGCGGGCCAGCGCAAAACTGTTGGGCGGGATGGTGCAGACATCGGCCTCAATGTCCACAAAGCTGCGCTCGTCAAAGTTCTTCGGGTCCACCACGGTGGAATACACGTTGGTGAACACCTTGAACTCGTCGCCGACCCGGCAGTCGTAGCCGTACGACGAGACGCCGTACGACACCACGCCAGCGCGGACCTGGCGATCCTCGAACGGCTCGATCATGCCGTGCTCGAGCGCCATCTTCCGAATCCACCGGTCTGCCTTAATCGCCATGAACCCCCGTCGAACCGTCGTGAGGAACCCTCGTGAGGAACCCTCGTGAGGAACCCTCGTGTGGAACCCTCGTCCTAAAGTTCCATTCCTCGAAAGAAATAACCGAGCTCGAACGCGGCGGTCTCGGGAGCATCCGAGCCATGAGTCGCGTTGTTGTCGATCGAGGCGCCGAAGTCCTTGCGCATGGTGCCGGGCTCCGCCTTCGCCGGATCGGTCGCGCCCATCAGGTCGCGCCATTTCTTGATGGCGTCCGGCGCCTCCAGGCACATCACGACGCACGGGCCTGACGACATGAAGTCGGTCAGGCCGCCAAAAAACGGCCGGGCCTTGTGCACGTAGTAGAACCCTTCGGCCTCGGCCTTGCTCATGTGGATCATGCGCATGCCGCACAACTTGAACCCGGCCTTCTCAATCCTGGCGAGAATCTGTCCGGTCACGCCCTTCTTGACGGCATCTGGCTTGATGATGGCAAATGTTCGTTCCATATCCGATCGATTATATCCGCCTACGCTCGGGTTTCGCTTGCCGAGCTACGGCGAGACCTCGCCGAAGCGGCCTTCGGCCGCGAAGGCGGGCCCGCGGCTCATGGGGTGGCTCCCGGCGTCCGCGGTAACTCTCTCGACGGATAGCAGCCAAGCACTTTCAGGAAGAGGGTCCGGGCGGCAAGGCCGGCCAGCGCCGCCTGCACGCGCGGCTCCGAGACGTGGCCCTCGACGTCGATGTAGAACACGTACTCCCACGGCGTGCCGGGCTTGGGCCGCGACTCCAGCTTGGTGAGGTTCAGCCCTTCATCCGCGATGATGTTCAGGCAGCGGACCAGCGCGCCGTGCTCGTGTCGCGTCGCCAGCACCATCGACACCTTGGCGGCAATCCGCGGGTCGACCTCGACCGGGCTGGCCGCCACGATCACGAACCGGGTGTAGTTCAAAGGCTGGTCGGCGATGTCGCGCTTGATGACGTGCAGGCCAAAATGCACGCCGGCCTCTTCGCTGGCGATCGCCGCTTCCGCCGGATCCTTCAAGTCCCGGACGTGGCGCGCTGCGAACGCGGTGTTCGCCGCGGCCACCCCCTCGCACGCGGGCAAGCTCGCCAGGAATTCGCCGCACTGCGACAGCGCCTGCGGATGCGAGTGAATGCGCCGCAGCGACTCGAGCGGCACGTCCGACATGCCGAGCAGGCAATGGCGCACGTCGACGATTTCTTCGCCGACGATCGCAAGGTTCAACCGCAGCAGCAAGTCATAGGCCTCGTACACCGAGCCCGCGGTCGTGTTCTCGATCGGCAGCACGCCCCGGTCGGCATGGCCATCGAGCACCGCTTCGAGCATCTGCCTGAACGACCCGTACGGCTTGAGCGCGACATCGCGGCTGGTCACGCCGAAATGCTGCAGCGCGGCATGGTGCCCGTACGATCCTTCGGTGCCGGTGAAGGCGACCCGCAATTCCTTCGTCGCCTGATTGGGCACGCTCTGCAGCACGTCCTGCTGGCGTCGCACCGAGTCGTCCAGGATCTCGCGGAAGATCCGGCGCACGAACGCCGGGTCGAGGCCCAACCGCTCGCCAAACGCCGAGCGGTGCTGCAACAGCGCGGTTTCGCGATCGGCGTCGCGCACCGGGCCGTCGCCTTCGGACTTGACGCGCGCGATGTCGCGCGCCAGCCGTGCCCGCTCGCCCAGCGCCGACACCAGCACGGCGTCGATGTCGTCCAGGCTCTTCCGTAACGCCGCCAAATCAGAGTTCGTCATCGCGCCCTAAAGATAACCGGACACTGTGATTTCGGGACTGGCCCCAATCATCCCAAATTGTGATTTTCGTGACCTGGCCCCAATCATCCCCCGATCATCCCTTGGCAGCCCCGAAACTGTGATTTTCGTGACCTGGTCCCGATCATCCCTTGGCAGCCGGTTTGCAGTTTTCACCAGCAAGGCGACCCTCGGTTTTCGAGGATCGGACGTAAACAGGGGGATTAATGAAGATTCTATCAACTGCCGCCGGGCTGGCACTGACTTTCGGACTCGTCGCCGGAGTGTCACCCGTTGCCGCTCAAGGGAATATGGACGGCAAGAAGTATGACAAAGGCGCGACCGTGACCCTCCAGGGCTGCGTGAGCGCCGCCGAGAAAAAGGACACCTATGTCCTGACCGGCGTCAAGGAATGGCCGGTCGGGAACTCCGAGATGGGCAAGTATGGCCCGCGGATGTACTGGATCGACAAGACCGCGAAGGATCTGAAGGGCCACCTCGGCCATACGGTTCAGCTGACCGGCAAGATCACCGACGTCGAGAAGTCGGAGATGGAAATCAAGACCGGTGAATCCGGTGCCGGCATCGTGGTCGAGATCGAAGGCCCCGGCAAGGACGTCGTGACCTCCGCCAAGAACGCCGGCGTGAGCGCATCGGCGCGTCCCAACAAGGACGACATCAAGATCACGCTGCTCAAGCTGCACATCGACGAGCTGAAGATGCTGTCGGCGACCTGCTCAACGATGAGCCAGTAGATCTACAAGAGCCTGGCCCATATCGGCCGGGCTCTTCACCACTGTGACACCGGCCGCCGTCAGGGCGGCCATTTTTTCGGCCGCGGTGCCCTTCCCGCCCGCGATGATCGCGCCGGCGTGCCCCATCCGGCGCCCCGGCGGAGCGGTCTGCCCCGCGATGAACGCGACCACGGGCTTCTTGAAGTGTTCCTTGATCCACACGGCCGCCTCTTCCTCGGCCGAACCGCCGATCTCGCCAATCAGAATCACCGCGTCGGTCTCGGCATCGTCCTGGAACAACCCGAGCGCGTCGATGTGCGTGGTGCCGATCAGCGGATCGCCGCCAATGCCGATGCACGTGCTCTGCCCGAGCCCGTGCCGCGTCAATTGATCGATCGCCTCGTAGGTCAGCGTGCCGCTCTTGGAGACGATGCCGATACGGCCTTCCTTGCAGATGTTCGCGGGAA
>JANOZI010001106.1:0-6065 GCA_031429375.1 Acidobacteriota bacterium
AGCCACCCGGCGTCCACGCGTGCTCGTCCCTCCCGCCGCGTACAGAATGTTCGCGACCATGCGCATTCTACCCCGGCCACCCTGTGGGCCCAGGGGTATCATCAGGGTTTCGCACTTTGGCTCCCGCGCCGTAGCCTTCGGCGAAGGCGGGTCAATCGGGAGGAGATTCGTCGATGAGTCGAGAAACTGTCGTGGCCTTGAGCCTGGCCGTCGTTGCCGCCTGCGCGAGTCCGGCGCCACCCGCGCCGCCGGCCAAGGCGCCGGTGTCGGGCATCGATTTCGCGGCGTTCGACAAGGCCATCCGCCCGCAAGACGATCTCTTTCAGCACGTCAACGGCGGCTGGCTGAAGAAGACCGAGATCCCGGCAGACAAATCCTCCTACGGTGCATTCGACATGCTCTTCGATAAGGCCCAGGCCGACCTCAAGGCGATCGTCGAGGACGCAGGCAAGTCGACAACGAAGACCCCGGGATCCGACGCGCAGAAGATCGGCGACTTCTACGAGAGCTTCATGAACGAAGCGTTGGTTGAAACACTTGGCCTGTCGCCGCTGAACGGCGAGCTGGCGGCGATCGATGCCATCAAGACCAAGACCGATCTTGCCCGCCACTTTGGCAGGTTCTTCAAACTGAATTTGATCAACCCCGTGGTCGGGTACGTCGACGGCGATGCGCAGCAACCGACGCACGACGTCCTCTACCTCTTTCAAGGCGGCCTCGGGCTGCCCGATCGCGACTACTACTTGAAGGACGACCCGAAACTCAAAGAGTACCGCGAGAAGTACGTCGCGTTTCTGACGACGATCCTGCAGCGCGCCGGCGAAGGTGGGGCACCCCTTGAAGGGGCGCCCTACGCACAGACCGCCGCCGGTATTTTTGCACTCGAGACACGGCTGGCTCGCTCGCACTGGACCAACGTCGAGAACCGCGACGCGGTCAAGACCTACAACAAGGTCACGCTCGCCGACCTCGGCAAGCAGTTTCCCGGTTTCGACTGGCAAGCCTGGACGGCGGAGCTCGGCGTCAGCGGCAATCCCGCGGTCGTCGTCTCGCAACCGAGCTACCTGAAAGCCTTCGCCAGCGCGGTCAACGAGCTGCCGGTCGAGCGTTGGAAGCCGTACCTGAAGGCCTCACTGCTCAACGGCTTTGCGCCCTACCTGAACAAGCCGTTCGTCGACGCCGAGTTCGGCTTCTACAACACGACGCTGCGCGGCGTGAAGGAACAGCAGCCGCGATGGAAGCGCGCCGTCAATCTGCTCAACGGCAACCTCGGCGAAATGCTCGGCAAGTTGTACGTCGATCGCCATTTCAAGCCGGAGGCCAAGGCGCGCATGGAAGCGCTGGTCGAGAACCTGCGCGCCGCCTACAAGGAAGGCATCGATCAACTGGAATGGATGGGGCCAGATACCAAGAAACAGGCCCACGAAAAACTTGCCCGGTTCCGGCCGAAGGTCGGCTATCCCAGCAAGTGGCGCGACTACTCGAAGCTCGAGATCAAGAAGGACGATCTCGTCGGCAACGTCATTCGCGCATTCACCACCGAGAACAACTATCAACTCGGCAAGGCCGGTAAGCCCATCGACCCGGAACAATGGGGCATGACGCCGCAGACCATCAACGCGTACTACAACCCCGTGCGCAACGAGATTGTCTTCCCCGCCGCCATTCTGCAGCCGCCCTTCTTCAACCTCGAGGCTGACGATGCGGTGAACTACGGCGGTATCGGCGCGGTCATCGGGCACGAGATGGGCCACGGCTTCGACGACCAGGGCCGGCGCTTCGACGCGACCGGCGCGCTGCGCGATTGGTGGACGAAGCAGGACGAAGCCGAGTATCAGAAGCGCGCGAAGGTGCTGGTGGATCAGTTCAACGAGTTCGAGCCGCTGCCCGGGCTCAAGGTGAACGGCGAGCTTACCCTCGGCGAGAACATCGCCGACCTCACCGGTTTGGTGATTTCACGGCGTGCCTACCTGCTGTCGCTGAAGGGTGGCCAGGCGCCGGTCGTCGACGGCGTTCCCGCCGATCAACGTTTCTACATGGGGTGGGCGCAGGCGTGGAAGGCGAAGCAGCGGGACGAAG
Source organism: Acidobacteriota bacterium (assembly GCA_031429375.1). Lineage (GTDB taxonomy): Bacteria > Acidobacteriota > Vicinamibacteria > Vicinamibacterales > UBA2999 > 12-FULL-67-14b. The sequence continues at coordinate 2,080 of JANOZI010001106.1, forward strand.
CGTTGCGGCAGCAGGTGCTGACCAATCCGCATTCACCGGAAATGAACCGGGCCAACGGGCCGATCCGGAACATCCCCGAGTTCTACGCGGCGTTTGGCGTGAAAGAGGGCGACAAGTTGTACTTGCCGCCCAACCGCCAGGTCAAGATCTGGTAGGCACCCTTCACGGCTGCGTAGGGCACCCCTTGGGGTTCGTAGGGCACCCCTTTATGGGGTTCGTAGGGCACCCCTTTATGGGGTTGCCTCAGAGTTTATGGGTTCGTAGGGCACCCCTTTATGGGGTGCCTCACAGCGTATTAGCGCGGAACGTGTCGCAGCTCTCGATTTTGCCGCTCGACAGCCCCTGCCGCAGCCATCGTGACCGCTGCGCCGACGTGCCGTGCGTGAAGCTGTCGGGCGAGACGCGGCCCTTCGTAAGACGGTCGTCGCCGATCGCGGCCGCCGCTGAAATGCCTTCGTCGATGTCGCCGGTGTCCAGCAGCTGTTTACTTTGCGCGTGATGGCCCCACACGCCGGCGAAACAATCCGCCTGGAGTTCGAGCGCCACTGACAGGGCGTTCGCGTCAGCGCGGCCACCCTGCTGACGCGCTTGAGCCGCCTGCCGATCGAGGCCGAGCAGGTGCTGCACGTGGTGGCCGATTTCGTGGGCCACGACATAGGCCTGCGCGAAGTCGCCCGGCGCGCCGAACCGCTGATCGAGCTCGCGGAAGAACGTCAGATCGAGATAGACCTTCTGGTCGGATGGGCAATAGAACGGGCCGCTCGCCGACGAAGCTGAGCCGCATGCCGACTGCACCCCGTTTTCGAACAGCACCAGCACGGGCGCCCGGTAGGACTGCCCGCCAGACTGGAAAATGCGGCCCCAGGTTTCTTCCGTGTCCGCCAGCACGACCGCAACAAACTCGGCCTGGGGATCGCCCTTGGGCGCGCCGGTCGGTACCGACTGTGTTTGTTGCGGGTTAACCTGCTCAGCCATTTGCAGCAGTGCAAGCGGGTTCGTGCCGGTCAGGCAGGATACCGCCAGGACTATGAGGAGCATGCCGATGCCGCCACCGCCGATGGTGCCGACACCAAGACCCCTGCGATCCTCAATGTTGGTACTGCGACGACCACCTTCCCATTTCATACCTGGGGCTATGCTAGAAACGCGCCATTTGTTCGCGCGGAGGTTCACCGGCCCAATGAAGATGGACGACACCCACGTCGTGACGTGCCCGTACTGCGGCGAGGAAATTGAAATCTACGTGGAGCCGGATGTCCGCGGCAGCTACGTCCAGGATTGCGAAGTCTGCTGCAATCCGTGGACAGTGCGGGTCCACCGTGAAGACGACGAGCTGTATGTCGAGGTCGGCCGGGCCGACGGGTCAGAGTGACCCGTCTCGTAAGTTCCTTTGCCGCTTTCGGTTAGGTCGTGAGCCCAAACGGTCAGCCTCGCTTTTGCACAAGATACCCCCGGCCGATCACCACTTTAGTGCCAGATCCGCTGACGAAATACTTGCGCAAAAGTCGTGTGCAGGCGGCTCCGAATGATTAAGATGCTGCCGTGCACCGCTGACTGCTGCCCCCCTGCAGTGGTCGCGTCGTATGGTTTCGCTGTTCGATCCGGTTCGACCCTCCTCGAACCGGCCGCATGCGTGACGGAGGTCTGCGTTATCCGCGGTCGCTGTCGTTCTCCCACGACAGGAGGGGCAAGAACTGTGAAGTTTCAGCTGTTGTTCAATTCGTCCAGGCAGTTTTCCTGGCGATTGGTTGCAAGTAATTCCCTGAACATCGCCGTCGGCGTCGAGTCGTACGGCAACAAATCAGAATGCCGAAAGGCGATCGACTTCGTCGTCGGCGCATCCGCCCCGCAGTTTCTCGTCTACCAGGATTTTCAGCGGCTCTGGCGCTGGCGCTTACGGGCGTCGAGCGGCGAAGTCGTCGCGATTTCCGGCGAGACCTACGTCACCCGGCAAGAGGCCTTGAAGAGTGCGGCGCTGACGGCCGCGGCCGACAAGAACACGCTGATCGAAGAGCTCCACGACTCCGGCACCATGCGCGCGGTCCGGGCGGCGAGCGCCACGTCTGCGAAGTACGTCGAGTGACGGTTGCCGCTTCGGCACGTAGGGCACCCCTTTACGGGGTGCCGTAACGCGCTCATGCCGTGAGCGGTTGAAGGTGCGCCTTGATGCGCACGACTTCCGGCACGCTGACGTTTGCCTTGCTGGCGAACTCAGGCCACGAAGCGACCGCCTCGTTGACTTGCTGCAAGACTTGCGGCGCGGTGCCGATGCCAAATCGATCGGCGGCTTCGAGCAAGTCACGTCGCGAGATCGCGGCGAATTTTCCGTTCACGGACAGCAGGTGCTGGTAGGTCCATTCGCCCTCCGGATTGTAGGCGTACGTCACGTCGTACGCCGGGGCCAATTCCCAGGCTCCGCCCTCGCGGAGGAGAAACGAGACATTCTTGGTATGGTCGTCGCAGTTCGCCGCGACGACGTTGAATGCAGTGCGCCTGAACGCTTCCTCCTTGGCGTCGAATCCCAACCCGAGCTGATCGATCGCCAATAGCAGCTGGCCGACGTCGTGGGTGGCTTTGTGACGGTAATCCAGATGGGCAATGCCGCAGAGCGTTTGGACGTGGTGCTTGGCGTTTCCCTCGCGGTCGAATCGCTTCGTCATGAAATGCGCGCGGCCGTGCTCTTCCAGCAAGCGGCAGGGCGACATCGTGATTCCCGCGGCGAGGGCCATCAAATGGTACGCGTACTCGATGCGTCCGTAATCCTGGCTCACACCGAGCCGCTCATCAACGCCCACACCATCGAACTTGATGAGCCAGTGTTCGAACCCCGCTTGCGCGTCAAACTGCCCGGCGCGGATCTCGTCGGTGGCAGGGTTCCACGACACCACCGCTTTCGCTCTCGCACCTCCTGCGGACGTGCCGACTTGAATAATCTGCGCCAGTGCAGCCAGGGCATGCGCATCAGTATTGAGCTCGCCTTGAACAGCGCGCCGCGCGCTTTCGACGAGCTCGGATAGTTCAATTGCCGTGCTCGGCTTTGATGCCTTCGGCCCGAGCGCGGGCTTGAACTCCAGCGCACCCATCGCGCGCTTCCCCATGTACGCCAGGCGATCGAGCGACGTGATTTGCGATGTGGCGACACCGCTGCGCGCCATCCACGCGTCGATCAGCGCGTTCCCGAAGTCGTCAGGCAGAGCGTCGGCCAGCATCCCCGGCAGTCGCCGATAGGTCTGCTCCGGAAGATCGGTAAACACGAATGGCTCGGTCGCGGCGCTGAGCGGCATTGCCAGTGGCGCCAGTTCGATTCCCGAACGAACGAAGGCGGGTTGATACTCGAATGCGTAGTAGCCGAGCCGCGGATCGAGCGCGACTGCCCCGACCGCCTTGCGCCAGATACGGACCTCGACGATGGGCACGGGGGAGTACACGTGAGTCTCTCTCTTCTACGATGTTTTTGTTCCGCGCCTGGGTGACGCGCGCTGACGTGGGGCTTTTGTCTTGAGCATCTGCACGGGGCTGATCGACACCGCCGGCGCGAGCGCGCGAAGCCAATCGACTCGGTTCAAGACCCGGAGCACCTGGATGAGTGAACGTAGCGTCGCACCCTTCCCACGCTCGAGATTCTTGACGGCGTTCAGGCCGATCCCAGCACGATCGGCTAATTGCTGTTGGTCGAGATCCTGGCGAAGTCTCAAATCGCGAATCTGCCTGCCTAGTTCACCTTCCCACTCGTCCGAAGCCGTCGGCATGTCGATATTAATAGCCCTAAAAAGGTCTATTGTTAATTATTTTTGATGTTTATAGACCTAAAAAGGGCTATTAGTGCCGGGGGTGGGAATCGAACCCACACGACGCTTGCGCGTCTCAGGATTTTAAGTCCTGTGCGTCTGCCAGTTTCGCCACCCCGGCTCGGAGAGTTGAAAGTTCAAGAGTTGAAAGTTGGTAGTTCGGTGCACGCCTAAACTGAGACTGCAACTTTCAACTTG
>JANOZI010001107.1:0-7918 GCA_031429375.1 Acidobacteriota bacterium
GAACCGGACGAACCTGGCGAACCTGGCGAACCTGAGAGACCGCGAGGCAATCCCCAAGCGAGCCCCGCTGCCAGGAGCGGCACAAAGGCGAGCGCGGTGAGCGTCTGCTCAATCCCGAATCGGTCGGCGCCCGCACCGATCAGGGGAACGGCCAGGCTGCCCATGCCCCAGGCGAAGCCCATCATCAGCGACGACACCGTCGCCGCGCCACCCTTGACGAAGGTCTGCGCGAACGTGACGCTGATCGGCAGCGTTGACTGCAGCAGCAGGCCGCCGATGGCCAGCATCGTGGCGAATCCAGCGGGGGGCAGCCGCGGCGCCATCGCCATGAACGGCACGGCCGCGACGAGTGACCAGAGAATGACTCGCCGCGGGCCCACGCGATCCGACAGCGGGCCGCCGATCAGTCCGCCGATGCCGCTGGCAAACAAGTACAACGACACTGCCGAGCTCGCCTCGCCAATCGTCAGTCCTTGCCGAGTCAACAGCGTCGGCGCAAACGTCATGAACCCATATGTGGTCGCGGTCCGCAGCACGATCGTGAAATAGAGAAGCGCAAGCGGTACCGCTGCCGGGCGCAGGCTCGCAAACGTCGACCGTTCGTGCGCCTTCGGCAACTCGATCGCCGGCACCTGGCGCAGTGTCCACGACAAGGCAATCAGGCCCGGAATCATGATCAGCGGCGACCACTGCAGGCCCATATAAGCAATGAACGGCGCGAACAGGATCGGCGCCGCGGAAAACCCGAGCGAGCCGCCCGACAGGTGCGCCGACATGGCCAGGCCCTTCCGGTGATCGGCCAGCTTGTAGACGAGGGCCGCGGCCGGCGGATGGAACGCGGCGCCGCCGAGGCCGCCCGCCACGAGGATCAGCCCCAGCATCAGCGGCGAGCCGGCCCACCCAATAAAGCTCAGCGCGATCACCGCGAGCAGCGGCCCCATCACGACCAGCGCGCGCGGCCGCCAGCGATCCGCCAGCGCGCCAAAGGCCAGCTGCGAGACCGAGTTGGCCATCTGGAAACACATCGCGATGAGTCCCGCCGTCTTCAACGACAGGTTGAAGTGCGGGATCAACAGCGGCAACAGCGGCGCGTAGATGTTCGTATACGCATCGACGATCACGTGCGTGGACGCGATCTTCCAGATCGACGTGTGCAGCCCGAACCACCCGCGGTGCGTCACCCGATCATCCTTCTCACGCGCCCGGCAATGAGATCGCGCGCTTCCCCGAACTCGCGAATCCGGAGCAGCTGCGCCGCGCCGGCCAGCACCGCGAGCGCGACGGCGATGCTGACGCCGAGCCGCACGATTTGCCGCGCGAGCCCGTCTCCGGGCAACAGGCCCGCAATGAACACATTGGTGCCCCACGCCGCGGCCGCCATCACCAGCGCAGCGACGACGACGCGAACGGCGGTCGAGGCGATGCGCCCGCCCTCGATGCCGTGAATCTCGCGCCGCAACAGCCACAACTGCACCGAGGCGTTCACCAGCGCCGTGATCGACGTCCCCAGCGCAAGTCCGCGATAGCCCATCACGCGAACCAGGGCGAGGTTGAGCGCCACATTGATCACGACCGATCCGGCGCTCACCATCACTGGAATGCGGCTGCGCCGCAGCGCATAAAACGTCGGCGAGACAATGCGAACGATTGAGTACCCCACCAGGCCGATGGCGTAGAACTGCAGCGCGGCCGCCGTCGCCGCCGTGTCGCTGGCGGTGAAGCTGCCGCGTTCGAAGATCACCGAAACGATCGGGTGCGCCAGCACGATCAACCCGAGCGACGCCGGCACATTCAGCAGCATCATCAGGCCGATCGCGCCCGCGAGTGTCGATCGAATCCGCCCCAGGTCGCCCTCCGCCACCATTCGCGACACGGCCGGCGTGGCTGCCGTGGCGATCGAGACGCCGAACAAGCCGATCGGCAGGTACATCAGCCGGAATGCGAAGTCGAGCCACGACACCGCGCCGGTGCCTTCGCGGGTGGCGAGCACGGTATTGACGAAGACGTTGATTTGCGTGGCGGCCATGCCGATCGTGCCCGGGCCCATGAGCAGCAGCACGTGGCGCAGGCCTTCGTCGCGGAAGTCGAGCACGGGTTTATACCGGAAGCCTTCGCGCCGGAGGGGCGGCCATTGAATGGCGAGCTGCCCCACCCCGCCAATGAGCGCGCCGATGGCGACGATGGTGATCGGCTCGACGCCGAGCGCCGGCGCGAGTGGAATGAACGTGACGGCAATCACGATGCTGGCCACGTTGAACATCGCCGGCGAGAGCGCGGGCACGAAGAAGTGACCCAGCGAGTTGAGCATCCCCATCAGCGCCGCCGCGACGGCCACCAGGGTCAGGAACGGAAAGACGATGCGGGTGAGGTGGACGGTGAGCTCGAACTTGCCCGGCACCGCGGCGAATTCGCCTGCAAACAGGCGCACCAGCGGTTCCGAGAACACGATGCCCGTCAGCACGATCGCGCCGGTGACGATCAGCAGGGCATTGATCACCGAGCTGGCGAGGTGCCACGCGCGGTCGCGGCCGTGCAAGGTGAGTTGGCGTGTAAACGTCGGCACGAACGCCGCGCTCATGGCGCCCTCGGCGAACAGGTCGCGGACGAGGTTGGGGACGCGGAAGGCGACGCGAAACGCGTCGGCGGCGTTGCCGGCCCCGAAGTAGTAGGCCAGCACCTGATCCCGCACCAGCCCCAGAATACGGCTCGTGATTGTCGCCAGCCCGAAGACCCCGGCCGACCGGGCCAGGCGTGGGTGTGAGTCGGGCATCAGTCAGCCGACAGCGTAGCACGGCCCTTCAGGCGGCCCTGGCGTGTCCGATGGCGGAATTACGTCCGGCAATGAACAGACTTTATGGGCCCTGTGACGCGATCGGCGTGGCGTGGTAAAAAAAAATAGGGCTCCGAGCCGTTCGGCTGGAGCCCTAAGGAGGATGGTGAGAGGCTGACTAGGCCTTTCAAATGTATAGACGGGTCAGACCGCCAAAATGTTTGCACGGCCTTGAAAATTGTCGGTCAGACCCCGGGGTGGAGCCCCCCCAGCTTGGCGCGGACCGCTTCGTTGACCTTCTTGCCATCGACGGTCTTGCCCGCCAGTGTGGCCATCACAGCTTTCATCACACGGCCCATATCCTTTTGGCTGCTGGCGGCCGTTTCCGTAATAGCGGCCGCGACGGCGTTACCAATTTCGTCATCGGACGCCGCCGCCGGCAGGTAGGTGTCGAGAATCGCGATCTCCGCCTGCTCCTTGTCGGCCAGGTCCTTGCGCCCACCCTTGGTGAACTGGTCGATTGAGTCGCGGCGCTGCTTCACCAGCTGCGAAACCACCTGCAGCTCTTCCCCAGCCTCGAGCGCCCGGCCCTTCTCGATGCTCTTGTTGGTGAGTGCAGTCTTGAGCATGCGGAGCGCCGTCAAACGCGTCGCGTCCTTGGCTCTCATGGCGGTCACGATATCGGTACTCAACGATTGTTCTAATGACATGTTCTCAACTCTGAACTCTTAACTCTGAACTGAACTCTTAACTCTTAAACTCTAAACTCTAATGATCAAGATCCCCATCGCCCAAAGTGAAATGCCAGTCGTCGGCGGCTGAATAGAAGTTGCCGGCGACGCCGGCCGCATTCACCTTGACCGTAATGTCGACACCGGACTTCACCACGAAGTACCCCGATCGCCGCAGGACGCGGCGAATCGATGCGTGAGTGGCATAGCACCGGATCTTGTCCGAATCGGCCGCGCGCGCTTCACGATCGATCCATCGCGCCAGCGTCTTCAACCCGCGCTCGTCCGACGGATCGGCGAGCAGGTCGACGATCTGCGTGACCCGGCCCTGCGGCTCCCGCAAGTGGCGATACACCACGTAGCCGTCGACCTCTTCGCCGCGCCGCAGCAGCGCCGCGCTGTACCGCACGTGCGGCGGCTCGATGAACTTCCAATTGAGGTAGCGCGCGTCCCGCCGCACCGCGATCGCGAACCGGCCGGCCAGCCGATCCCACAGCCGGTCGGCGCGCAAGTCGAATCGCCGGATGACTTCGACTTCCTCCTTCAGCGGCTGCGACCGTGACACCACGCGAACCACGGGAAGCGCAAGCGCGGAGACCAGCCGATTGATCGCAACCGGCCAGGTCGGGATGCGAAACGCGCGGCGGCTGATCGGCTTCACCAGACAGGTCAGCGGCTGGGCCTTCGGCCACCGCATTTCATCGAGCCGGAGACGCGTGGCGGTCGACAGCGCGGCGCCAAGCGCGACACCGGTGCCGCGATCCCAGGCGCGAAGCAGCGCGCCGCCGAGACCCTGCCGTTGCCGCTCGGCGACCACGAGCGGATCCGCGCCCCACGTGCCCGCCGCCTCGGCGCCCGCCACGACGACGCGGACCGGCATCAGCGGGATGGCGGCGATAAGGGTCGGACCTTCGCGCACCACCCAGTACGGCGGCTCGACGCCGCCTGCCGGATTCTTGCGCTCCCAATCCCAGCGCAGGCGCATGCGATCGGCGGCCTCAGTACCCAACGTGCGCCGGTACAACTGTTCGACGCCGCGTCGATCGTCTGGCCTGTAGCGCTCGATCTCGGACATGTACGCAAAACGGGCGGGCGAAACCGCGTGTGCGATCTGCCCGCCCTCAATTGTACGTCGGGGACTTGCCTCTAGAAGCTTGTCTCAGTTTCCAGTTTCCAGTTTCCAGTTAACAAAACGACCGTTCCTGTTAGCTGGCAACTGTTAATTAACTGGCAACTGCCTAGACCCCGGGCGGCCTGACGCCGGGTACCACTTGGCCCGGTTGAACAACTGGCTGCTGGATCATCCCGGGCAGCGTTGCGCCCGAGGTGCCGAAGGGCGTGGTCGGTCCGGCCGGCATGGCCGCCGGATTGGGATTAATCGTGATCGTTTGCGGCGTGCCGGTCGCAGGGTTCACGTTAATGGCGGTGCCTTGCTGCAACATCGGGCCGTTGAACGTGCCGGGTTGATTGAAGCCCGGCGTTCCCGGTTGCGGGAACGTGAAGACGGGAGGACTCGGTGGATTCGGATCCTCTTCATTGTCGTCTTCGTTTTCCGGCTGCTCTTGCCGGGCGGGACGCGGCGGAACGAAGCGCTGCGTGCCGTTGTTGGGATTGGGATTGCTGTTGGCCGCGCCCGGCCGTGACGCCGCCGGCGCCGGACCCGAGCTTGTGGCCAGGACGAGAATGCGATCGTACATCGACGCGCCGGGCATGGCGCCGCGTGGCGCCGCCATGTAGCCGGCCACGCTCCGCAGGATGATTTCGAGTGCCTGCGACTCGGGCACATCGTCCAGTTTCAGCGTCAATGGCGCGCCTGCGATGCGTTCGGCGCCCACGATCTTGGTGCCCCCGAGCTTCGCCCACTCGTTGAGGATGGTGCGAACCGGGACCGCAGCGGCATCGACACTGACCCGGCCCCCTTTGAAGGCGAGCTTCAGCGACTGGGCGCCGGCAGGCGCCGCCGCAAGAATCGCCAGTGCAAAGATGAGAAGGGTTCGACGCATTGAAAACGCCATGAGCATTATACCCCTTAAGACGGCAGGAACTGACCCCCGGCTTGCCATCAAACGCTCGCCCGGGCGGCGGATCGCCGCCTAATCAGCGCGCGAAGGAGGCAGCCGCCTCAGCCACGGCCGAAACGTCAGCGTCTCGCAGTCCCGGATACAGCGGCAACGACACGATTTCGGCACAAATGCGGTTGGCCGTCGAGCAATTGGCGGGGTCGAACGCCGCTAGAGCTGGCTGCCGCGGAATTGGCACGGGGTAGTGGATCAGCGTTTCGACGCCGAGGGCAGCCATGTGAGCCATGAAGTCCTCACGACGCGGGGTCAGTACCGGGAACAGGTGATACACGTGCCCGGCGTCGAATTCGCGCGGCACCGTGAGCGCGGCCTGTTCGAGGGCGAAACGGTAGGCTGCGGCAATGGCACGCCGCCGCGCCGTCCAACCTCCCAGGTATGGCAGCCGCGCGCGGAGAATCGCGGCCTGCATTTCATCGAGCCGGCTATTGGCGCCTGCTTCCTCGTGGTGATACCGCGAGGTCTGGCCACCATTGCGAAGGCGCTTGATGCGCGCCGCCAGCGCCGCGTCGCGCGTGATCACCGCGCCGCCATCGCCGAGCGCGCCGAGGTTCTTCGTCGGATAGAAGCTGATGGCGCCGGCGACGCCGATCGTGCCGACCGGCCGCCCGTCTGACGTGGCCAGGTGCGCCTGCGCCGCGTCTTCGACGATCGCCAGGTGATGGCGATCGGCGATCGCCTCGATCTGGCGCATGTCCGCGGACTGGCCGTAGAGATGCACGGGCAGCAGGGCCCTGGTGCGCGGGGTGATCGCCGGTTCGATCGCGCCGGGATCGAGCGTGAGCCGATCCGGATCGATATCGGCGAACACCGGCGTGGCGCCGGCCATGATCACCGCGAGAGCCGAATAGGCCGCCGACAGCGGCGGCGTGATGACCTCGTCGCCCGCGCCGATGCCGAGCGCGCGGAGAATCAGCGTGATCGCGTCCGTGCCGGAGCCGACGCCCACGGCGTGCGGCGCGCCGCTTGCGGCGGCGAACTCCGCCTCGAACGCCTCGACCTCGGGGCCCAGCACGAACCAGCCGCTGGCGATCACGCGATCGATCGCGGCCCGTACCGCGGCGGCGTCTTCGCCCGGCGTCAGGGCGTTAAACGGCACTCGCATCGACATAGTGCGAGAGGTGCCGGCGGTAGTAGTCGAAGGTGCGGTCAAAGCCATTTCGCAACGCCACGGCCGGTGCCCATCCGGTCCGCGCCTTGAACAGCGACGAATCGGCATAGAAGCTGCCGATGTCGATCGCCTTTTTGTCGGGCGGCCACGCCACGAAACGATAGCGGCCCCGGCCGGCCAGCTCGACGAGCAGCTTGACCAGATCGCGATGCGCGATGTGCTCGTCGCCGCCGACGTTGAACGCCTCGCCGTTCACGGCATCGGTGGCGCCGGCGGTGAGGAACGCTTCGACCGCGTCATCCACATAGACGAAATCGCGCACCTGCGAGCCGTCGCCGAACACTTCGATTTCCCGGTCTTCCAGCACGAGGCGGATGAACCAGCCGATGAAGCCCTGGCGGTTGTGGCGCAGCAGTTGCCGCGGGCCATAGACGTTGGTGAGCCGCAGCGCGCAGGCGCGCACGCCGAACACGTTGTTGTACACGAGGTGATAGTACTCGCCGGCGGCCTTGTTGATCCCGTTGACGTCGGTCGGACGCACCAGGTGACGCTCGGTCACCGGCAGGTGATCAGGCCGGCCGTAGATCTGCCGGGTGCTCGCATACACCACCTTCGCGCGCGGGTTGTGATGCCGGCACGCCTCGAGCAGGGTGAGCTGGCTGCGGCAGTTGATCTCGAGGTCGGTGTGCGGGTCCCGCATGCTGTCGATGTGGCTCACCTGACCGGCCAGGTTGAAGATCACGTCGCGATCCTGCACCAGGTAGTTCATGGTGCTGGCCTGCCGCACATCGGCGACATTCACGCGCACCTTGTCTTCGATACCGGCGATGTTGAAGAGATTGCCGCCGTAATCCGGGATCAGCGAGTCGACCAGCAACACGTCGGCGCCGAGCGCGGCCAGCCGGTGGGCCAGGTTGCTGCCGATGAAGCCCAGCCCGCCGGTGATCATCACGCGCCGGCCGCCGTAGAACTCAGCACCGGCCATCTACGAATTCCTCGCGTGGGGCCTCGCCTCGCCGACCGGCTTCGCCTTGAGGTGCTCGCCCCTGACGACCAGCGCCCACCACAGTTTCGCCACGTCGATGGCAGTGCGGAAGATCCGCGAAAAATTGAAGAACTGCGACCTGCCGTGCGCGCGGTGATAGTGATGCACCGGCGTTTCGGCAACGCGAAAGCCGGCGTCCTGGAACTTCTTCATCATCTCCAGGCAAATCACGCCGCTGTTTTT
>JANOZI010001108.1:0-2765 GCA_031429375.1 Acidobacteriota bacterium
CGCGGAGCCTTTCCAGTCTGAATCAACCACAGGTCGTAACCCGCTTCGCGCCTGGCCAGGTCAGGGAACGCCTCCAGTGCCGCCTTGCTAGAACCCATCCAGAAGAGACGCTTGGCGGCCATGATTATATAAAAATGGATATAAGTCCAGTCGTGCGCCCACCTGCCTTGAGAGCGAATCGCATGCCGTGGCCTGATCCGAGAATTTGCGCGGGAATCGGTTGACGAGCGCCGACCGCAACGCAGTTTTTTCCATGCGCTCCGCGTTTCGGCGCCGCAGAATCTGCAGCAACTTGGAAACTGACATGATGGCTGGATGAAGGTCGTCGCGTGGAATATCCGATGGGGTGGAGGGCCGCGTTGTGCGGACATCGCGACAACGCTCATTGCCCTTAATCCTGACGTGATCGTTCTATCCGAGCATCAACCTGCGAGCTCTGCTCCCGATAAGGATGCTACGCCCGCAGGTCAGGAGCACCAAGGGACTGGCAGCCGGAGGGCGCGCAGCGGAGCCGGCTGCCGTGGAGCAGCCGCTGACCCCTGAGCCCTGAACCTGTTCAGGCGGGGCACCTGGCAGCGACGATCTCGGCTCGCTTCTTCTTGAACTCGCGCACCCAGTCGTCGATGGTGACGGCGCGCCCGTTGATCTTTTCGCCGCGCTTCATCACGTTCGATACCGTAAACAGATCGCTCAGCTGTCTGTCGCTAAGGCGATTGAGCCGCTCCGCCAGGAAGCGCCGGCCGGCTTCGCTGATCTTCGGGTCGTCGAGGTTGCCGGTGAACGAGCGCGGCAGGTTGCCGATGCACTGCTTCGCGTCCTTCCACACCTTCTCGCCTGACCAGTCTTCCAGTTTCATCTTGCTGCTGTTGGTCAACGTGGCCTTGCCGAATGTGCCGCCGAGGTCTTTGATCACCAGCCACGGCGAGCCGCACGTCTCATTGCCCTTGGCATCCTTCTGCCGCCCAGCGGTGCAGACTATTTCCTGCTGATCGGGCTTGGTGTCGGAGTGCTGGATGAAGACGGCGAGCAGCTTGAACGCATCGATCTGCGCGCGCGTGGCGCCGCCGGCGCGCTCGCTGGCCGCTTCGAGTTCGGGCCAGGCCCACCCCTCGTAGCCTGGCGTTTCGATCGCAGCGCCGGAGACGTCACGCTCGATGATCGCGGGGTCATAAACGCGCGTCGCCACGTCGGTCGGTCTGCCGCGTTGCCAGTCGGCGCTACTGGCGGCAAACGGATCCGCCGGGCAGCCGTTGCAGGTCACCCGGGTCGGCTCCATGGTGTCGGACTTGAAGCCCAGCGCCCACAGCAGGCGGCTGGCGGCGACCTCGGCGTAGACCTCGCCGTTCTTCTCGCCGTACTTCACCTTCACCACGTCATCTTTGGTGATCGCGCAGTTGAACTTCGGCGTCATGCCGGTGAGCGGCTTGTCGGGAAACGCGAAGGCGCAAGTCACTTGCGGTCCGACGCGCTCGGCGGCCGGCAGCACGGGACCGGCGACCAGGTTGAGCGAAGAAGTGTCAATCGCCTGCCACACCTGCGCCCGCTGCAGCAGCGCCTTGCGCTCGTCGACGCTGAGTTTCTTGAGGGTCCGAGGGCCCTTGGGCGGTTCAGTATCCGGGTCCGGACCGAAGCGTCCGCTCGCGCATCCCGAGAGAAACAGTGAAAACGCCACGGTTACCGCGAATGTCTGTCGAATCAATTGCTTCCCCACGAGAGGAATTATTGCAAACAACGCTCCATACGCGTGTGCGGAATGGCACACATCATTCGGGCCGCGGTCGTCACAATCGCCGGATGAGTAAATCCAAGGCAGCGGTGATGATCGCGGAGAACAGGGCAGCGCAGAGGGACCAGGCGGAATCCGTAGCGGCGCGCGAGGCCCGCAAAACGGCGGCGGAGACGTTTCGCCCGAGCCGGGGAGCGGTGGATGCGCCGGGGAAGCAGCATCGGAAGCCACCGCCTGACGAGGTGATCAACAAGCGGATGGGCGAGCCGGTTGGGAAGAAGATGGGTCAGAAGAGTGGGAAGAACAGCATGCGCCGCGGGCGCGGCTAGGAGTCTTGTCTTCGGAGGTTGATCCAACGCGACTGGCGACAAAGGCCACGGGGTGACGCTGGTCCCGCTCGCTTTCGATCGCCTGGTGCCTTTGCCGGATCTGTTTCGACATCCGAGCCGTCTGCACGGCCAGGCCCACGTGGCTCGCGTGATGGTGCATGCCATGCGGTTGGTAAATGCGACAGGCCAGCATGCCCTCGGCCCTCAGCTCTGGGCGTCGGTGTTTCTGCACGATCTGGCCCGGACGCACGACGGCACCTGCCACCGGCACGGTGCGGATGCGGCGCAGAGGTTGCGTGTCGAGCCTGATCTACAACTGCGGCTGACCGAGGCCGGGCTCACCGAAGCTGACTATCCTGCGATCGAAGCGGCGGTCACAGCGCACTGCGCGCCGAAGGAAGTCTCGCGCACGCATTCGCACTGGCCGCTGATCGCGTTACTCAAGGACGCCGACGGACTCGATCGTGTGCGGCTGGGAGATCTGGATCCGCGCTACCTCCGGCATCCCGAGGCCAGGGCGATGGTGCCGTTCGCGCAGGAGTTGTTCGACACGACCGACGGCGTGGTCGCTATCGGCCCCGCGCACTTCGAGCAGATTTGGGAGGCCGCGTGCCGATTGCAGGCGCGCAATCGACCTGCTGGCTAGCCCGCACGGTCAGCTTCTCGACAACGGGATCCCCGGCCGCGCTATTCCCGGCTGTTGGCCCACG
>JANOZI010001109.1:0-10693 GCA_031429375.1 Acidobacteriota bacterium
ACGCTGCGCAAGCGCTACGACGCGTGGGTGAAATCGGGTTCGCCCCGCCTGCCCCCGCCACCACCCAGCTTGTACAAGGGGTCCGCCACACAACAGTGAAGCGGGGCTCGTGTTGATCTCAGAAGTCAGATCTCAGATTGCAGATCGATTGAAGATCGTAGATTTACGATCTTCAACCGATCTCGGGTCTCTCAGAATTTCCAGCGCGCGCTCAGTCGGAAGATCCGCGGCGCGGGAATCGGGTTCGCCGATGCGGCATCGATGCCGCCGGTCGCCAGCGGCTTCAAGTAGTTCGGCCCGTTCGTCGTCACCACCCGCAGCACGACGTTGGAGTTGGTGACATTGAACAGATCGAACATCCCTTCGAACGAGTGCCTGCCGAACTTAAACGTCTTGGCCAGTCGCAGGTCGACCAGTTTCACCCAGTCGTAGCGCCCCGCCTGACCCTCGGCGACCACGTCGACCAGCTGATTCAGAGCGTCGCGCACTTGCACGATGCGTGGGAAATACTCGCCCTGTTGTCCCGTGAACGTAGACGCCACCATGATCTGCCACGGCAGCTCGTAAGTGCCGCTCAGGCGCACGCCCTGGTAGGTCTGCGGCAACTCCGGCGGGAAGTTGCCAGAAATCGTTCCGTTGGTCGAGACGGCGCGATACTTCGCCTGGTTCGGATTGAGCGGATTGATGTTTCGCACATCACGGCGATCGATCGAGTACGACGCCAGCAGCGACCAGCCATTCGAATAACGCTTGCTGCCTGTTGCCTCGAACGCCGTGTAGTGATCTTCGCCTTCACCCGGCTCAGTATTCGTGAACAAGCGGTTGACTTGTCCGAACGTAGGGTAGGTGCGCGCCACCGACCACACTTCCAGCACGCCATCGTCGGCGGTGCCGACGACGTTGTCGCGGCCCGGATCTGGCGCGATCACCCTGTCGGTATAGGCCTCGAACGGCTGCGCCAGGTCCAGTTCCCTGTTGCCGCCCCAGTCGTGCTTGCGCACGACATTCAGCCGCAGGGTGAGGTCGCGCGTGAACCCGAAATCAACACCGCCCGTGAATTCGTCCATGCCTTCAGGCTTGAGGTTTGGGTCGAGCGTTCGACTGCCCGCGCCGCCGCCGGTCACCGACTGCAGATCGGCCGGATTCGGCGCGTACGGAATGGTCCCGTTCCATCGGTAGGTGCTCGTGCGCGTTGACGCGGGATTGACCTGGGAGGCCACCGGCCCGCTGGCCGCGGTGATGCCCGAGCCCGACGCGGCGTAGCGCCCGTAACTCGCTTTGATTGCAGTGCGGCCATTGCCGAACACGTCGTAGATCAGCGACAGGCGCGGCGACCACGCGTTATAGGCAGGAAAGTCGTGCTTCTCGGGAAAGATGTTGGCGACCGCATACGGGCCCGTGCCGTCATTGCCCTGCGCCGGCAGCCACGACGAGTAGCGATCGAACCGCACGCCGGCATTGAGCGTGAGGCGCTGCGACAGGTTGACCATGTCGTTGGCGAAGAACGAATTGAAGCTCACGCCGGCATCGGTGTCGTTCGGGTAATCGAACACCTGCACCGAATCTGGCCGCGAGAAGAACTCAGTGTCTCCCGCCAGGCTGCGATACCGATAGATCTGCTGGTTCGGGTAGCCGTAGGTTTCCACGTGGTTGGTGCTCGAGTAGCCGAGGAACCCGGACTTGATTTCGTGGTTCATGTCCTTGAAGTTCGTGAACCAGCTGTAAGTTCCGTTGTATCCCCATCGCACCGGCTCTCGCCGCAATTCCAGGAACGCGCCGCGCGTATGCGTGGTGGTGAGGTCGGTCCGCCGCACGTCGTCGGTGTGCGCAAAGTCGGGCCACCAGTAACCTGATCGATTGAAGCCCGCATCAAACGTCATAGTCTGACTGATGATGTTGGTCCACTTCAGCGCCGGGCCGATCGCCGTCCAGGCAATCTGATTCTGCGTGGCCTCGAGCGGCAAGAACGCGCTGGCGTTGCGATACGGCTGCCATTTGCGGTTGTACTGCTGTGCCAGCTCGAACTTGTTGCTCTTGTTCATCTGGTAGGTCAGCTTCAGCGTCGGGTTGTCGAGACGCGTGAAGTATTCAACCTGGTCGCCGGTCTTCTCCGAGATGAAGCCGGGAATGAACAAGCCGGAATAGTTATAGCCGTAGGCTCCGTAGAACCACAGCTTGTCGCGGATAATCGGTCCGCCCAGGTCGAGGCTGACGTCGTTGTAGCGCGTGAACTTGTTGTTGCCGGGATTGAAGCCGCGATCCCTCAGCCCCTGCGTGACGTTGTTGTCCTGGAACGCGCCGTCCTGCCACGCGCCCAGGTACATGCCGCTGAACTTGTTGCCGCCGGATTTGATCACGAAGCTGATCGTCACGCCGGGACTCTGTGCTTCCGCGCCTTTCGCGGCGGCAGAGATCTGCACCTGTTCGTAGGTGTTGTAGTCGCCGAAGAACTGGTCCCACACCACGACGTAGAACTTGATCAGCTCCTGTCCGCTGCGCCCGTACGAGCGCGCGCCGGTCGTGGTCGAGCCGCCGACGGTGTTGCCGCCGACGTCGAACTGCGTCGGCGACAGGCCGGGCACCAGCCGCGCGAGGCCGCGAATGCCGCGGCCGTAGGGCAGGTCTTCCATCTGCTTCTCATCCCAATTCACGCCGACGGTCGTGGCCTGCAGGTCGATGATCGGCGTCTCGCTGATCACGGTCACTTCTTCAGACAGCGTGTCGACCTGGAGCGTGCCGTTGATCGTCATCGTGGCGCCGACGTCGACCCTGATCGCCTGGATGTTCAGCGTCTTGAAGCCGGGAATCTTGAAGCTGACCTGGTATTCGCCCGACGGCAGCTGCGTCACGCGATACGCGCCTTGCCCGTCGGTGAAGACCGAGCGGGCGCCGCCGATCATCGAGGGGCTCGACACCGCCACTTCCACGCCCGGCAGCACGGCGCCGCTGCTATCGAGCGCGCGGCCAGTGATGGCGCCGGTCAGCCCTTGCGCCACGACAGGCGCGGCCAGGACGAGTGGGAATAGGAATGACAACAGGGCTCTGAGACAAGCACGCCTCATGGCAAATCCTCCATGCGGATTTCGGTCCGCGGGGGCATGTTAGCAAGCTATCGTCCGCGGCGCTGGAGAAACCACCACTTGGCCAAGTCGTAAACGCCCACCGGCGAGAGCGAGAGTAATAAGCCGAACCCCATTTCAAACACGCGATAGGTCTCGCAGACTTGAAGAACCAATGCCGTGATCAACCCGCCAGTAACGACAGCGAGTAAGAGGCGGGCGACCGGAGGCATGCTGTTGCTGACATAGAGGGACGTCGTGCGGAGACCCAGCGAGATCGAGGCGAGTGCCAGCAGCACGGCCACGACGAGTGTCGTCATGCGGCGGGTGGAGGAAACGAATACACCGATTCGTTCGTCGCCACGACGAGGTGGCCGCCCTGGCCGAAGGCGAGCCCAACCATCGTGCCGCCGGCCACGATCAACTCGCGCGGCTGGCCAGGGCGGAGCGCATACACACCGCTCGAGCCCGCCAGCGCCTCGACGACGTGCAGCACCCCGGCGGCGTCGAAGGCCAGCCCTTGCGGCCGGCCGAACGAAGTGTCGAGCGGCGTCACCCGCCCCTCCCGATCGACGCGCCACACCGAGTCGTACGACGCCAGCGTCGGCGCCGTCACATACAACACGCCATCGGGCGCCATCGCCAGGTGAAACGCCGCGATGCTCGACGGCACGCTGGCGAAGATCTTTGCGCGGCCCTTCGGATCGATCCGGAAGATCGTGCCCGAGCGATCGCCGACGTACAGCTCGCCGCCGGCATCGAACGCCAGGCCGCACGCCACGCCAAGATCCGACGCCATCACCTGGTAGGTGCCATCGCCGAGGATGCGATAGACGCGGCCTTCGAAGCGGCTCGAAACATAGAGCAGGCCGTCGGGCCCGAGCACCATCGACGTCGGATTGACCAGTCCGTGCACGAACGGCTCGCGCGCGCCGGTTGACGAGATTCGGAAAATCGAGACCGTCGCCTCCTGCCCGCGCGTGCCGCTGTAGGTCACATACAACGCGCCATCAGCGCCGAACACCGGGTTGTCCACCTGGTGGAGGCCGGTGGCCAGCAATCCGCCGACCCGTGCGTAAAGGGTAGTGCCGGGAATGGTCGCCACCTTCACGGGAGTCTCACCGCCGTCGAGGCCATGCGGCACGACAACGGCAATGCGATCGGGCGAGGCAAATGACATTCGCGCCGGCACGCCGCCGATTGTGACCAGATCCGCTGATGAATCAGGTTCCGGAAAACCCTCGCCGCGCAGCCATAACCGTGCGCCCTCGACGACGCGAACGGGCTCGAGGCTGCTGAGCACGGGCACGACCTAAATGCTCATCTGTGTTGCGTAACGGCGAATGGCGCTTCGGGCGGGGGCCGTCGCGGCGGGCGCGACAACGGAGCGCCCGGTTGGGGTTTCGATCAGAAACTCCATCAACTCTTGTCCAGTTCTAAGTTCCAGTACAAGTAATCGCGCCAGCTTTCGGGCGCGCTGCGCAAGCCGATCGTGATGCGAATGGCGGGCGCCGACATCGGCCGCCGCGGCGGCCGGATCAACCGCATGCGCGCCTCGTCGGGCGTGCGTCCGCCCTTGCGGCGGTTGCACGTTACGCAACAGGTGACGATGTTCTCCCAGTCTTTGCGGCCGCCTTGAGACACCGGCATCACGTGATCGAAGGTGAGCTCTTGTGTCGGGAAAACGTCGGCGCAGTACTGGCAGGTGAATTCATCCCGCGCGTAAATGTTGGCGCGGGAGAACGGCACATAATCGAAGCGTTTCCGGATGCGCACGTACCGTAACAACCGGATGACCGAGGGCATCTTGAAGGAAAACGAGACGGCGCGGACCTCCCGGTCGTGATGCGCGATGATCTCGACCTTGCCCTGACACCACAACGTCACCGCCTTTTGCCAATGAACGACCTTCAGCGGCTCGTAGGTTGCGTTGAGGAGGAGCGTTTGCTCCATTCAGGCGTTATTGTGCCATGGATCACGCAGGACTACACAATTCGGCACCCACGCCGATAGGATGAGGTGATGGTCAGGGTCATCATGCTCGCCGCCGCGGTGGCGGCGACATCAGCCTGCGCGAGCTCGGGGATTGTGTATACGCCTCGCCCGTTCCCGATGCCCGGCGGCGGAGGCGTTGCCGTTCCCGCGCCGGTGCCGGCGGATCCGGCCCCTGCTCCCCCGACTACAGCTCCCCCGGCGGTCGCGGTCGTGCCCGCGCCGAAAAGCGGACGCACCATGCCAGGACTGCCGGCGACAGGGACCGCCGATGGCTATTCGCTATCGAGCGCCGCCCTCTCGCTGCGAGGCGTGCCGTATCGCGTGGGCGGCACCGATCCAAACGGGTTCGATTGCAGCGGGCTGGTGAGCTACGTCTTCGGACAGCATGGCCTGCAGATGCCGCGCGAAGCGCGCGAGCAGTTCAAGGTCGGCAAGACGGTGCCGCGCGATCGGCTCGAGCCCGGCGACCTGGTGTTCTTCAGCACCGTCGCACCTGGTGCCTCGCATGTCGGCATCGCGATCGGCGGCGATCAGTTCGTGCACGCGCCGAGCGAGCGCGGCGTGGTGCGCGTCGATCAGCTGAGCACGGAGTACTGGGCCAGCCGCTTCATCGGCGCAAAGCGGGTTGACTGATCTTACCGGCGGGGATTTTTCTCCGTATAGCGAGCGCCGCTGAGGATGTTCGCCAGGCCGTAGTTCCCTTCGTGGCAGGCATACTCGTACAAGGGCCCCTTGGTCGCGAGCATCGGAATCTCCGCGCTCCAGGGTTGGGTCCACGTGTTGGGATCGTCAACGGTAAAACGGTAGAGGATCCTGTCGGCGCTGACACGCGTAAAGCGCTCGACCACGTGCAAGGCGAAACTCGCACCCTGGAAGGCCGTCCTGCCGGTGAAGTTCGTCGTGTCGACGACGAGGGTGTCGCCTTCCCAGCGGCCGATCGGGTCGCCCGCTAGCTGCTGAACTCGTGCCGAGACGTGCGGCCGGCCGTCGGTCGGGATCAGTCGCGGCGCAGTGGCCAACTCCCTGTGCACCACGACGTGGTCTGATGTCTGGACGATCTGCAGGACGTCGTTGTAGGGTGGCGGCAGCATCGGGGGGCCTTCATGCGACCAGATGATGCAGCGCTCCTGCATGGGACGGTTCTCGTAACTGTCGAAGCCGGCGTTGGCCCGTCTCGCGGCGGCGCGCGCCCGCGCGTCAGGCGTCACCGCCGGCAGCTTCCCGTCCGGCGGATCGTAAATGAGAGAGGTCCGATTGCTCGACAGCGGCGCGAGGTCGGGCGTCGCGAGCCATTGCGCGTTGTCGTAGTGCGTCGGGTCGTTCTGGACCACGCGTTTACGCCGTTCTTCGTCGCTTGCGCCGAAGATTCCCGCAACCAGCGGATCGACCTCGTCCTGGGTCAGGAGGGTCGTCAGCTCAGCCGCCTCCTTTTCTGTCAAGAACTCCTGGCCGTCGTATCGCGCGGGCCGGACCAGCGGCGTGTAGGTATGCATCGTCCAGGTGCCCTGTAAATCCGGATGGCCGTCAGGCGTGCGCGGCGGCGTCCACTCTTGCCGGCACGCAAAGTTTGCCGCCTCGTCAATGCTGCCGCTTCCCTTGTAGACCGCCACTTGGGGGTACGGGCAGAGCGGCCGCGTGCGATCGACTCGTCCGCCGGCCGCATGCGACGCCTCGATCTGGTCCGGGGCCTTGCCCGCCTCGACCCACTGCTCGAGAGCGGTGATCATGTCGAAGGCGTTCGGGCCCTCGCCGCCGCCGCAGTGACCCATTCCTGGCGCAAGAAAGAGCCGGTAGGACCCCCTCACTTTGGCTGCACCGCCGCTCGCTTCGACAGCGCGCGCGTAGTACTGCAGGCTGCTGCCGGGAGTAATCTGCGGATCGCTCCAGCCGTGGTACTGAATCAGCTTCCCGCCACGATCGATGAACGGCTTCACATTCGGTTCAAGCGCGTTGATGGTGTTGCCGTCCAGTTCCTCCGCACGCGCAATGTCGGCGGTGGCACTGAATTGCTGGATGGTCCATGAAGGGTTGGCGAACACCAGGAAGCGGAATTGATCCAAACCGGTGGCTCTCGCCGATTCCGTCCAGCCGGTGTCGGTCCAGCCCAGTTCGCTGCCCGGAAGAAGGCCGGCGATCTCGCGTCCGCTCTTGTGATTCTTCACGCCAGAATAGATCAGCCGCGCCGTCTCCACCTGCGGCGCGCTCAGGCAGCCGGTGGCATCGGCGCCGGAGCATTGCAGTACGCCGGGATCGAACTTGCAGCGCATCGGGTTCTCGAGCAGGCCGTCGGTCACGCCGTCCAGCGCGTCGCAGGCCGCGACGACCGCGCGATGCAGCAACTGACGCTGCGGCTGTAGCAGCCGGGCCGCGGGGTTCTGATCGAGCGCCTGCGCGATGCGGACAGCCTGGGCCGCCCGTCCGGTCCAGTCGAGGCCGGGCGCGCCGGCGATGATGCCGTCGAAGTCCGCCGGAAAGCGCTGGGCTTCGGCCATCGCCTGCCGGCCGCCCGCGGAGCAGCCGTTGAAGTACGAGTACTTCGGCGCGGCGCCGTAGTGAGCGGTCACGACCTTCTTCGAGGCGACGGTCATCTCGTGAACCGCACGCCAACCGAAATCGACCAGTTTTTCCGGGTGCCCCAGCGCGAAGCTCGCGCTGTTGCCGGCGTGACCGGTGTCGGTGGACGCCGCGGCATAGCCGCGCGCGAGCGCCCTGGCCATGGCGGGATAGGCGATCGCACCGCTGAACCCGCCATTGCCTACCGCCTGGAATTTGCCGTTCCACCCCGAGGCCGGCAGCCAGACTTCAATCTTGATGTCAGAGTCGCTCGTCGGCCTTAGCGTTGCGGCCACCCGGCAGAACGCGGGTAGCGCGCTGAAGTCGCCGGCGTCGCCCGGTGCATCAGGCCTGAACGCCCCCGCCTGTACCGGAGCGGCCACGGTAATCGTGGCGCGAGGCAGCGCCACCTTCGCCAGGTCGCTACACGAACCAGCGGCCGCAACGGCGGGAGCCTGATTGGCCGCCACCGCCAGCACCAGTGCGAAAAGGCCACCCGCAAGCATTCTCATCACGGCTCCTTGATCGCGAAGTGTCTCACGAACGGGGAATTGGGAAAGGGTGCGGCACCAGCGGCGTGCCGTTGGACGGAGGAGTCACATTGCCTGGCGCGGGCGGCGTTGCGTTCGCGGCCACCGGTGGCGGCAACACGACCGGCACGAGCGTCTCCTTGATATTCATCCGCTTCAAGATGATCTGCTGCCGCCGCAGCAGGCGCCTGGTCGGCTTCGCGGGGCTGTGCTCGCGCGGGTTGATGATGGCGCCGGCAAGCAGCGCCGCCTGTTCGGGCGACAAGCTGGCGCACGGCTGTCCGAAGTACGCGCGCGCGGCCGCTTCGCAGCCGAAGATGCCGACGCCCCATTCGATCATGTTCAGGTAGATCTCCAGGATGCGCCGCTTGGTCAGCGCGGCCTCGAGCCGGCGCGTGATCAGGAGCTCTTTTACTTTCCGCATCGGGTTGCGCGACGGCGACAAGTACAAGTTCTTGGCGAGCTGCTGCGTGATGGTGCTGGCGCCGCGCACGAACTGCCCTTCCTCCCAGTTTTTTTCGAGCGCGGCCTTGACCTCGTTGAGGTCGATGCCATCATGATCGTAGAAGCCGGCGTCCTCAGTGACGATCACCGCCCGCCGCAGGTTCGGCGAAATCTGGTTGTAGGGGACCCAGCGGTGCCGGATGGCAAACCTGGCGCGGCCGTCTTCGCGCGCCTCGTCGATCCGCAATTGCATGAAGGCGGTGGTGGTGGGATTGTCTTTCGCCAGGCCGCGGACATCGGGCAGGGTCAGGTAGATATAGCCTGCATAGGCGAGGCCGGCCGCGAGCATTGCGGCGAAAACTCTGAAGGTCTTCGCGATCCATCCCGCCTTGCGCGCCACAGTGGGATTATGGCGTACGTACTGAAGGGGTCAGACCCCTCGTCACTTCTTGCTCGAGGTCAGACCCCTTCAATCACGATCTTGATTCGGTCGCCGGGCTGGGGCTGCACGTTCACCGCCCGGTCATTCATGATCGCCAGCGTGGCGGCATTCACGATGCCCTTGCCCTGGCGCGCCGCGATCGACTGCCACGAATCGCCCTTTCGCACCACGTAAAAGTCGACACGGTTGGGGCGGACCCGCGACGCTTCGTCGGCGCTCAGTTGCCGGAACGTCTTGAGCGCCGGCTGCAGCTCGCGATCGACGCGATCGAACTCGGCCTCCGGCGCGAAGCCCGCGACCATGAACATCTGCCGGCCCATGCCGATGTGCGCCGCGCGCATCAGGACCTTTCCCTTGTCCTTCGCGTTGCCGCGATACAGCCCGACGTAGCCATCGAGCCCGTTGATCCGCTCCATGCGCCCATCGACAGCGGTGTAGCCGGCTTTGCGCATCGCGGCCACCGCCGCATCGGCGATCGAGCTGCCAGCTTGAGCTCCGGAGCCTTGGCGAAGGAGGCGGGGCTGCTCCACTTCCTGCAGCAACATGTAGTGCTCAGTGCCCGGCTCGCGCGCGAGCACCGCGTCGGGCGAGTTGGTCACGTCCCATCCGTCCGGGAAGTCGAGACCGAGCCGCAGCATCGGATGCAGAAACACGTTGCCGCGCACCACGCCGTCTTTCGGGTTGTCGCCGAAAACGAGGCCGTCGATTCGTTCCTGGTATTGATCGCGATTGATCCTGGTTGCCGTCGCCGACGCGAACTTCCCTGCCACCGGCTCCGCCTGGCCGGCCCGGGCGCCAGGGGCCGGATGGGTTGACAGCCAGTTCGGCACGCCGCGCTCGCTCAACGCATCGACGCGCGCCAGGGTGGCGAGAAACCGCGGCACGCCGGACGGATCCCATCCTGCCGCCGAGCCGTACTCGACGCCGAGCCGATCGGCTTCGAGCTCGGCCTCCCGATCGTGCTGGAGAAACAACACGCCGAGCCCGCTCGCGCCGACTTCTGCAAACGGCCGCGTGCTTGGAACAAAAATGCTGAGCACGGTGAGCGCGAGGTTCGCCTGAGCCTGGCGAGTATAAGCCTGCGCGGCATGACGCGCGGTGACGTGCCCGATCTCGTGCCCGAGCACGCCCGCCAACTCGGACTCGTCGTCCAAGTACGCGAGAATTCCGCGCGTCACGTAAACGTAGCCGCCCGGAAGCGCAAAGGCGTTGATCGCGGGGTTGTCGACCACCGTAAATGTCCACGGCAGGTTGGGCCGGTGGGATGTCCGCGCGAGATCCAAACCGATATTGGTGACGTAGCGCTGCAGCTCCGGGTCGTCGTAGACGCCCATCTCGCGCCGAATCTCGACGTCCTGCTGCTGGCCAATCGCGAGCTCTTCGGCCTCGCTCAGCAGGGACATCTGGTTCTTGCCCGTCACCGGATTGGTGGCGCAGGCGGCGGACAGGATTACGCCCGCCGTAAAAAGGAAGCAGGTTCCTTTTCTCATGACCCGGCCAGTGCAACCTGTGTACCAGAGCTGGCGGACGAGGTTTGCGGACATTCCGGGCGGATATCGCCTAGCCCAGCGTCAACCGGGGATCGACCAGTTCTGGTGACGGGCCTGGGCCAATCAGACCGGCGCGGAAAAGCTGGCCGGCCTGCACCCAGGCCACGCACGTTTACGGCT
>JANOZI010001110.1:0-7956 GCA_031429375.1 Acidobacteriota bacterium
GCCCGAGCCAACCCTTACTTTGCACAGGACTTAAGGTGTGCAAATAGATGAGGTGGTGTAACCTGGAGTGCCCTGTTATAGGACACCGCTTTCAGAAGCGTTCGGAAGCTATTAGAAACCTACGAGCCATCTTCGACATTCCGTCACCTGGTGACGGCGTGTCGTGAGCGCTAGCTACGGCGTCGGCTTGGCGGCGGGCATCGCCTTGCGCGGGAGCTTCTCCGGCGTATTGGCCGCATACCATGCGAACACCGCCGCTACGGCGCCCTGCTGGATCACGTCGTCTCGTTGCACGTGATCGAACGTATCCATGTTCGAGTGGTGCGTGCGCGAGTTGTAATCGAGGCGCTCCTGCACAAACTGAAACCCGGGCAGGCCGGCTTCTTCGAACGAGCCGTGATCGGTCTGGGTCACCGATCGCGGGCTCACGTTCTTCCAGCCCAGATCCTTCAAGGCGACGCCCCATTGCTCGAATTGCTTCATGGCGCCGGCGTTACCCTGGCCCCAGATGCCGAGAATGCGGCCAGTGCCGTTATCGAGATTGAAATACGCCTGCACGTTTTCGTGGCCGGGTTTTGCGGCCTTGGTCTTCGCGTCGAAAAAATGCCGCTGCACGTATTCGCGCGAGCCGAGCAGGCCCTGCTCCTCCGCCGCCCAAAGCGCGACGCGGATCGTTCGCCGCGGCTTCAAGCCGAGCGCCTGGATGACGCGCACGGCTTCGATCATCGCCGCAGATCCAGTGGTGTTGTCGGTCGCGCCGGTCGCATACGGATAGGTGTCGAAGTGCGCGCCCATGATCACGACTTCGCTCGCGAGGTCGGTGCCTGGAATTTCCGCGATGATGTTGAACGCGTTGCCGGCCGGATCGGTTTCGGGATGGAACTTCGTCTGGATGTTCACTTCCATCCGCACCGGCTGGCCGCGCTCGATCAGGCGGACGATGCGGTTGTAGTGTTCGACGGCGAGCGTCGCCGACGGCACTTGCTGTGGCGCCTTGGGGTCGCGGCTGCCGCCGTTGCCGGGGAAGATCGTGCCGCTGTCGACACGCTGCGTCTGCCAGGACAGATCGCTGCCGCCCGCGGAGAGATCGCTGTCGGCGCCACGATCGAGAACCGCAGCCGCGCCTTCACTCACGAGAAATCGCTGAACCAGCTGGGCGAACTGCTGCGGCGTCATGGCACCCGAGGCACCCGAGGCACCAGGCGGCGGCGCCGAAGGCGCCGGCGCCGGCAGTCTCATCGCCTCGGCCCAGTCGCTGTCATTCATCCGCAGGACGATGCGGCCGTCGAGGTTGCGCACCGTTCGCGGTCCCTGCAACACCACGATCTTGCCCTGCAGCTGGCCTTTGTACCTGGCGAGGTCGGCTTCATTCGCCGCCTTCACGTGCACGACATCGGCCAGCACCGGTCCGTTGGTCGACGGCGAGTACCAGCGCGGCTGGCCAATCAGCGCCGCGGTTTGCGGCGTCACCATGTGGACCGAGAAGCGCTCGATGGTCCAACCCTGTCCGAACGGGAAGCGCTCGGTGTGGATGTTCTTCAGCCCCCACTCGTTGAACTGCTTCATCACCCACTCTGCGCCTTGGGTGTAGGACGGTGTGCCCGTGGCGCGCGGCCCGAACACTTCCGACAGCCACCAGTGGGTCTCCATCGCCTGCGACTGCGTGATCGCCTCACCGCGAATGCGGTTGATGGTGGCGAGCTCGACGCCCGGCGCCTGGGCCGAACCACTGGAGGAAGCGAGAAGAAGAACGAGGGCGAAAAGAGCACAAGCGCGGGTCATGCGGGAATCCTCTAAGGAAGGCAAAAGGCAAAAGGCAGAAAGCTGAGGCAACGTGTTGTGCCTTGTGCCGTCTGCCTTCTGCCTTCGTTTCTACTGTTGCGGTGCGGCCGTGGTAGTCACCGGCGCTGGCCGCTTGTATTTGTCGAACCAATAGCGCAGGTACAACTGCGTGCGAATGAAGTTCGAGGGCGTGCTGGTGGTGCCGTGCCACTCGTTGTTCATCCGCAGCATCGCGGTCGGCACCTTGCGGAGTTTCAGCGCGCTGTAGAACTGCTCGGTCTGCGGCATCGGCGTCCGCAGGTCCTGTACGCCCGTCATCAACATGGTCGGCGTCTTCACGTTGCCAACGTAGGTCAGCGGCGAGCGGCGGATGTGCTCCGACGGATCTTCCCAGGGCAGCTTCTCGAAGTTGTAGTACCAGCCGGCGCCGTCGGTTGTGCCGACAAAACTCATCCAGTCGATCACGGGGCAGTTGGCCGAGGCGGCCGCGAAGCGATCGGTCTTGCCCACGATCCACGCCGTGAGCACGCCGCCGCCGCTGCAGCCGGTGACGAACATGTTGCGCTCGTCAACGAAGCCCTTCTTGAGCAACTCGTCGACGCCGGCCATCAGGTCGTCGTAATCCTTGCTGGGGTAGGCGCGCATGATCTGGTTGCCGAAGGAGCTGCCATAGCCGGTGCTGCCGCGGGGGTTGGTATAGAGCACGACGTAGCCGTTGGCCGCGTGCTCCTGCCAGCCGAAGTTGAAGCCGACCCCGTACATGCTGTGCGGGCCGCCGTGAATCTGCAGCTGCATCGGGTACTTCTTGGCGGGATCGAAATCAGGCGGGGTGATGTACCAACCCTGGATCTTCAAGCCGTCGGATGAGGTGTACCACATCTCGTTAACGGCGCCGAGCTTCTTGCCGGCCAGGATGTCTTCGTTGACGTTGGTCAACTGCTTGACCTGCTGCGGGGTGGCGACGTCGAAGGTCACGATGTCTCCCGGCACGTTCGGTGAGGTGAGCACGCCTACCGCCTTGCCTTTGACGATCGCGGCGGTCGTCAGCATATAGGTACCACGCGTCATCGGCTGCACGACGTCGGCGCGATCGCCGGCCAGCGGCAGCACGTAGAGGTTCTGCGAGCCCTGGTCCTGTGCGGTGAAGTAAACGCCGTTGCCGTCCTCTTTCCACATGATGTTCTGCGGCGACCGGTCCCACGCGCCCGACACGAGCCGATGGTTCGTGCCGTCGATGTTCATCACGTACAACTTGCTGTCCTGCCAGGAGTCTTTCGACCAGTCGTTGCCCGTGTAGGCCACGCGCTTGCCGTCCGGGGACACTTGCGGATTGCCGTCTTGTCCCTTCCGGGTCGTCAGCTGCTTGATGGCCCCGGTATCGACGTTCACCGAGTAGATGTCTGATTCGCGCCACTGGTATTCGGCGTCTGCAACGCGGTTTGACCCGAACAGGATCTGCTTGCTGTCTGGCGTCCACTCGACGCCGTTGTGATGCCACAGTCCGTCGGTCAACTGGCGCGGCGTGCCGCCCGTGGCGGGGACCACGAAGATATGCCGGTAGGCGTCGTCGTCGAACCCGGCGCCGTCGGATCGGTAGTCGAGGCGCTCGACAATGCGCGGGCCCTCCGTCCACTTGGCGCCTTCGGGGGCGCGCGGCATCTTGATAGGCCAGTTGTTCTTGGCCTCCACGCTCATCATGAAACCGAGGCGGGTGCCGTCTGGCGCCCACGTGACCCCGCTCGGGGCTTTCTCAACCCGGGTGACCTGGGTGATGGCGCCTTCCGCATCCATATAGCGCACGAAGATCTGCGAGCCCTTGGGCTCGCCCTGCGCGGTGTATGCGATGCGATCGCCGGCCGGCGACCAGCGCGCGTTGCTGCCGCGCACCAGGAAGCGGTTCTTGCTGCCGTCGGCGTTCATCACCCACAAAGACGACTCGCGCTTGTCGTTGACCTTGTCGATCCACCCGCGGGTGTAGATGATCTGCGAGCCGTCAGGCGACAGCTGCGGATCGGCGACGGTCTCGAACTCCCAATAGAGATCGAGCGTGAGGCGGTCGTTGGCCACACTATTCTGAGTAACAGCATTCTGAGCACCGATGACCGCCGGCAACGACGCGAGCGCGAAGGCCACGATAAGACGTCGCATACATCCTCCTAACCAGATCTGGTCGGCAGCCCGCCTTCGGGCCTGCGGCCGCTACGGCGCGGCTGCGCCGTAGCTCGCCAGACGACTCGCGGGCGTAGGCGGATTCTAGTCCCATTCGAGGTCTGATATTCTCGCCCCCTGGAGACAACACCTATGACGACTTCCCGCACGGTTTCTGTATTTGCAGCCTTTCTTGTGTCCGCCGGCGCGGCGTTCGCGCAGGCGCCAGCGCCGCCGGCTCAGCCGCCACGTCCGGCCATGACGCTGACGACGACCGCATTCCCGGACGGCGACCCGATTCCGGCCCGCTTCACGCAGGCCGGCGAACAGGTCTCGCCCGAACTGAAGTGGACCAACACCCCGCCGGGCACGCAGAGCTTCCTGCTGCACATGCACGACCCCGACGTGGCGCGCAACAAGACCACCGACACGCAGGTCCATTGGCTGGTCTGGAATATTCCCGGCACCGCCACCGGCCTAGCGGAGGGTGTGCCGAAGGGCGAGAAGCTGGCTGACGGCAGCCAGCAGATCAGCGCGAGCGGCCCGGTATATCGCGGCCCCGGCGCGCCGGCCACCGGACCGGTGCACCATTACACGTTCGAGATCTACGCGCTCGATACGAAGCTCGACGTCCCGGCAACGGCTGACGCGTTCGAGACGCGCGCCAACGTCATGAAGGCCGTGCAGGGGCACATTCTCGGCAAGGCGGTGTACGTAGGCTTGTTCCGGCGCCCGCAGTAACGGAAGCTGACGGGACGGCACTTCTTGACGGGACGGCACCTCTTGACGGGATGGCATTCCTTGACGGATCTTGCTTAGCGAGATCCCGGCAAGTATCACCTTCCCGTCAGGTAGTGCTATCCCGTCCAGGAGTGCTATCCCGTCAAGATTTACCTTCCCGGCCGATCATTACCTCCGTTGACTTAATGATCGCGACCGCCTCGTCCCCGCGTTTCAGCTTCAATTCCGTGACGGCGTCACGTGTGATCACGGCCGTCAGGATTTGATTGCCGATTCGCAGCCGCACCTGCGACAGCAGCCCATCACTTCGCACTTCATCAACGACACCGCGCAGCTGATTGCGCCCGCTCAACGCCACCAGTACGCCATGCGCCGCAGGCTTGTCCGCCGACCTGCGACGCGCCGAGGTGGACGGCGCCGACTTCTTCTTTTCGGACAACATCAGCCGCGTGATCTCGGATTCGGCGATGCGATGGTGGCCGCCGTTGGTCTGCGTGGTGCGGACCGAGCCGTCGTAGATCCATTGCTTGAGCGTCGAATAGCCGACCCCCAGGCGATCCGCCGCGGCGCGAACGGTGAACAGCGTGCTCACTTCGCTTGCCGGATTTCGAGCCGGTTGACCTGGCGAATCCAGCGGCCGGCGCGCTTGTCGTGCGGCACCACAATCTGCAGCGGGCCGGTGCCGGCGGCGAGCGGGTTGCCGTCGCGGCGATCGGCGAGCAGGATGATCTGATCGGTGAATCCGGCATCGAGCTCTGCGATCGAAAAGATCACCTGGTAGTGGTCGAGCGCGGTCGCGAGCACGAAGCTCGTGAGCGCGGCCGGGCCATGGAGTTTTTCGCCGAGAGGGACGCCGGCCTTGGCCAGCACGTCGCGGAGCAGGACACCCTCGAACGTGATCCTGGTACCGTGGTCGTCGGCGGCCACCGTCTGCCGCGGCAGCCCGGCCAGCACCACTGAGACGGGTTTCCCGTCCGCTGGAATCACGTCGATCGCGGCTTGGGCGGCCGCATCAGTGGAGCGGGCCGCGATCAGACCCAGGCCAAGGACCAGCCCCTGCACAATTTGACGTAGAATCACAAATTCACCTCGAATCGTTAGCCAATACACATTGAATCATACTAAATTGTTCAGTGACACAACCATGCCACGCCAGACGCCTGGATGATCAAACGGCTGCCAATCGTCGCTGCGTTACTCGTTGCCATCAGCACGCCCGGTGCGGCGGCGCAGCCCCCCGGTGTCGTCGTGTCGGTCGCGGCGAGCCTTCACGAAGCGCTCAGCGAGATCGCCGGCTTGTATCGCGCGGCCACCGGCGTGACGGTCTCGCTCAACCCCGCCGGCTCGAACACGCTGGCGCGCCAGATCATCGAAGGCGCGAAAGTCGGGCTGTTCCTCAGCGCCGACGACATCCAGATGGACGCGGTCGAGAAGGCCGGCCTGGTGTTGCCCGGCACGCGCACGCGTCTGCTGACCAACAATCTCGCCCTCATCGTGCCCGGCGGCACACGCAAGACGATTTCTTTTGCGGACCTGGCTGGTCCCACCGTGCGGCGCGTGGCGATGGGGGAGCCGACCGCCGTGCCCGCCGGTGTCTACGGGCGGAAGTGGCTCGAGCTCGAGGGCGTGTGGGCTGCGGTGGCGCCGAAAGTGATCCCGTTTCCAACCGTGCGCGCGGTGCTGGCGGCCGTTGAAGCCGGGCGGGTCGACGTTGGCATTGTCTATCAGACGGATGCCATCGGGCGCCCGGCGGTGATGCCGCTCCTTATCCCGCGATCCTCCGCAATCGCCCAACTGGCCATCGTCAATTCCGCCGCTGTCATCCGCGGGCCGCACGAGGCTGAAGGCCGGCGGTTCCTGGCGTTCCTGCACAGCGCGCCGGCGCGGGACGTGTTCGTGCGCCGCGGCTTCGGCACGCCGCCTGCCCTGAGCGAGCCCAAACTTCAGCTTGGGCGAGTCGAAGGGTGAACGCCGAGACGTGGGCAATCGCCCGCTTTACCGTCTTGATGGCGGTGCTGGCAACAGCGCTCGTGCTGCCGCCGGCGATTGCGGCCGGCTGGCTGCTGGCGCGGCGGCGATTTCCCGGCAAGACGCTCGTCGAGACGCTGGTGTCGCTGCCCCTGGTGTTGCCGCCGGTCGCGACCGGCTTGCTGCTGCTGTGGCTGTTCGGCCGCCGCAGTCCGGTCGGCCGGGCGCTCGACACCGCCGGCATCGAGGTGGTGTTCACGTGGAAGGCGGTCGTGATCGCGATGATGGTGATCAGCTTTCCGCTGGTGGCGCGCTCGGTCCGCGCCGGCATCGAGCAGGTCGATCGACGCTTCGAAGACATCGCGGCGACGCTCGGCGCGGGATCGTTCCGCGTCGTCAGGACGATCACGCTGCCGCTGGCGGCGCGCGGCATCATCGCCGGCGCGATCCTCGGCTTCTCACGCGCGCTCGGCGAATTCGGCGCCACGATCATGGTCGCCGGGGCGATTCCCGGACGCACGCAGACGCTGGCCGTCGGCATTTACACCTTTGTCGAGACCGGCCGCGAGGACGCCGCGTGGGGGCTGCTGGTGGTGTCGGCACTGCTGGCCTTCGGAGCCATCTACGCGTCCAACCGGCTGGTCGATGAAGCGGGGCGCGCATGATCGCGCTGACGCTCGACCTCACGCTGCGGCAGCAGGCGTTCACCCTCGAGGTTCGCGAATCGGCGTCGGTCGAAGTGCTCGGCCTGTACGGGCCCTCCGGCAGCGGCAAGACCTCGCTGCTCGAGGCCATCGCGGGGCTTCGCACGCCGGACGAGGGCGAGATCAGAATCAACGATCGCGTGTTGTTTTCCTCCCGCGCCGGCGTCGACCTCGCGCCGCGCGAGCGGCACATTGGCTACGTGCCGCAGGACGCCCTGCTGTTTCCGCATCTCGATGTCGAACAGAACATCCGCTACGGAGAGCGCAGCGACACCCCGCCGGACTTGTTTCGGTCGTTGACGCAGATTCTGGAACTTGATCCGCTGCTGTCGCGGCGCGTGACGCGCCTGTCGGGTGGCGAGAAGCAGCGTGTGGCGATCGCCCGCGCGCTGATTACCCGGCCGGCCGTCTTGCTGCTCGACGAGCCGCTGGCGGGCGTCGATCGCGCGCGTCGAGATCTGATTCTGCCGTACGTGCTTCGCATTCGCCGCGAGCTGCACGTGCCGCTGGTCTATGTGACCCACGATGCCGCGGAGCTCAATGCGATCGCTGACCGAGTGCTGCGCCTCGATGCCGGCCGCGTCGTTGCTGCGGGTCCGCCTTCGGCGGCTGT
>JANOZI010001111.1:0-14507 GCA_031429375.1 Acidobacteriota bacterium
GCGCATCGATGCCGCCGGCAATATTTACGGGCGCTTTGGCGGCCAGCCGAATC
The DNA here is from genome assembly GCA_031429375.1 of Acidobacteriota bacterium. Classification (GTDB taxonomy): domain Bacteria; phylum Acidobacteriota; class Vicinamibacteria; order Vicinamibacterales; family UBA2999; genus 12-FULL-67-14b. Next base: position 54 of record JANOZI010001111.1, read on the forward strand.
AGCCGGCGATCCTGTTCGGATCTCATATCGACTCGGTGCCCAACGGCGGCAACTTCGACGGCGATCTTGGCACGTTCGCGGCGCTCGACGTGATCCAGGCCGTGCAGGCGGCGAAAATCCAGACGCGCCATCCGCTCGAGATGGTGGTGTGGGCGCACGAAGAGAGCACCGCGTTTGGCATCGGCACCGCGGCGAGCCGGATCGTGGCCGGGGATCTCAAGCCCGGCGACATGGACAAGGTGTGGAACGGGATGCGGCGCGGCGATGCGATTCGGCGCATCGCCGGCGACCCGGACAAAATCGAGACGGCCGTGCGTGGTAAGGGCACGTGGCACTCGTACGTCGAGCTCCACATCGAACAGGGTGGCACCCTCGATAAAGCGAAGGTTCCCATCGGTATTGTCGAAGGCATCGTGGCGATTCACCGTTACGACGTCGTGATCGAGGGCGTTGCGAACCACGCCGGCACCACGCCGATGGCCGAGCGGCAGGACGCCTTCGTCGCGGCGTCACAACTCGCACTCGCGGTGCGCGACATCGCGACGTCGCGGCAGGGCCGCCAGGTCGGCACGGTCGGCCGCATCGACGTGGAGCCCAACTCGCCGAACGTGATTCCCGGGCGCGTCACGATGAGCGTTGAATTTCGCGATCTGTCCGAACAGACGCTGCGCGAGCTTGGCGACGCCGTGAAGGCGCGCGGCGCGGCGATTGCGACGTCCACCAATACGAAGATCACGTTTGCGCTCGCCAGCACGAACCCTTCGGCGCCGGCGACGAAAGGCGTGCAAGACGCGATCGGGCAATCCGCGGACGCGTTAGGCCTGAAGACGATGCGCTTGCCGAGTGGCGCCGGACATGACGCGCAGCAGATCGCGATGCTCTGCCCGATGGGTATGATCTTCGTGCCCAGCGTCGGCGGCATCAGCCATTCACCACGCGAGCTGACGACGTGGGAAGACTGCGCGCGAGGCGCTAACGTGTTGCTCGCAACGGTGCTGGCGCTGGACGGCCGGGACAGTATTTAGGACTCGCCTGTCAGGACGCGCCCTCGCCGCCGGCGGGCGGCCGTCGCGACCTTGTAGTACGCTGAAGTCCCACTTGTTTGAAGACTTGTAATTTCATGTACACGACTCGCTGCGCGTCCGTCTTCGTCTTCGTTCTGGCTTCAGCCGGTGGCGCCGCCGCACAGCCGGCGATTGCGACCGCACCACCCGCGACAAGCTTGACGACTGCGGCCGTGCGCGCGGCTACAGCGCCGGTGATCGACGGTGATGTGGCAGGCGACCCGGCGTGGGCCAACGCGACGCCGATCACGGCGTTCTGGCAGGAACAGCCCGACGAAGGCCAGCCCTCGTCTGAGCGGACCGAGGTCCGCGTGATCTTCACCGCCGACACGCTGTACATCGGCGCGATCCTGTTCGACCGCGAGCCCGGCGGAATTGTCGTGTCGGACGCGCGCCGCGATGCGTCGATGACCGACACCGACAGTTTTCAGATTATCGTCGACACTTACCGGGATCGGCAGAACGGCTTCGTGTTCGGGACCAACCCGGCCGGGATCGAGTACGACGGCCAGGTCACCAACGAGGGCGAGGGCGGCGGCGGCGTCGCCGGGCAGTCGGCTGGAGCCGGCGGCGGCTTCAACATCAACTGGGATGGCGCCTGGACGGTGCGCACGAAGATCACCGACCAGGGCTGGGCGGCGGAGTTTGCCATTCCATTCCGCACGCTGCGTTATCCGTCAACAACGGCGCAGACCTGGGGCGTCAACTTCCAACGCAACATCCGGCGGCGCAACGAACGCGCCTATTGGGCGCCGATTCCCCGCCAGTTCAATCTGTTCCGGTTGTCGCTCGCCGGTTCGCTCGACGGCGTGCAGACACCGACGCTGCGCAATCTGCGCGTCACCCCGTACGTCCTGGGCAACGCGCTCGCCTCGGGCCAGAGGCCGGTCGAGGCCGATCTGCGCGGCGAGGTCGGCGGCGATCTGAAGTACAGCCTGACGCCCAGCCTCACGCTCGACGCCACGGTCAACACCGATTTCGCGCAGGTCGAGGTCGACGACCAGCAGGTCAACCTCGATCGCTTCACGCTGTTCTTCCCGGAGAAGCGGCCGTTCTTCCTCGAGAACGCCGGCTTCTTCACCGTCGGCAATCCCGGCGAGATCGACCTGTTCTTCAGCCGCCGCATCGGCATCGGCGACGCCGGACAGGCGATGCCGATTCTCGGCGGCGGCCGCGTCTCGGGCAAGGCCGGAAAGTTCAACGTCGGCGTGTTGAACATGCAGACCGACGACTACCAGGACCGGATTGCCTCGACCAACTTCAGCGTCGCGCGTCTGAGCCGTGATCTGCCGAATCGATCGTCGCTTGGCGCAATTGTCACCAACCGGCAAGGCGTCGGCGATTTGGCGTCGGGCAAGGATCCCGGTCGGACGTTCGGCGTCGACGGCAAGTGGGGCATCGGCGAGACCACCATGCTCACGGGGTTTGCGGCAAAGACCGACACCCAGGGCGTGACCGGGAGCGATCATGCCTACAACATCCGATCGCAGACCAACCACCCGCAGTGGGACCTCAACCTCGGCTACCAGGAAGTCGGCCGCGGCTTCGATCCGCAGATCGGCTTCCTGAGCCGGCGCGGCTATCGCAAGCCCGATGCGATGTTGATGACGCGCTTCCGGCCGAAGGACTTCATCGGCATCCAGGAACTCCGGCCGCATGTGACCACGCGCTTCTTCTGGGGCCTCGACGGGTTCCAGGAAACCGGCTACGTGCACCTCGACAACCACTGGCAGTTCCGCGACAGCACCGAGATCCACACCGGCATGAACCTGACGCGCGAGGGCGTGCGCACGCCATTCGAGATCTACCCGGGCATCGTCGTGCCGCCCGGGACCTACGACCATGCCGAAGCGCAGCTGGTGGCGATGAGCAACCAGGGGGCCCCGGTGAGTGTCAGCATGCGCGCGACCATCGGCGGCTTCTTCGGCGGCGATCGGGTGTCGCTCGTGCCGACGATCCGGATGCGGGCGGGCGACAAGCTCACGGCCGAGTTGACCTATCAGCGTAATGACATCGATTTGCCATGGGGCGCGTTCGTCACCAACCTGGTGCGCACGCGCGTGTCATACTCGTTCTCGTCACGGGTCTTTACCCAGGCGCTGGTGCAATACAACGACCGCGCCGACCTGTGGTCGATGAATTTTCGTTTCGGCTGGCTGCAGGCCGCCAACACCGGGCTGTTCGTCGTGTATACCGACACCCGCGGCCTCTACGATTTGTTCGAGCGGCCCGAACGCACCGATCGATCGCTGATCGTGAAGTACTCGTATATGTTCGACTTGTTCCGGTAACCGTCGAGACGGCAGGGGGGCCCTTATGAGCGCTGTTACAAGAAAACTGATCATCGCGGTGCTGGTCCTGTCGTGGACTGCGCTGGCCTCGGCGCAAACCGCGGATGAAGTGATCGAGAAGCACCTGGCGGCGATCGGCGGCCGCGCCGCGCTCGCGAAACTCAAGTCGCGATCGATGACCGGCACCATCGCGCTGTCGACGCCGGTCGGCGAGCTGTCGGGTCCGGTGGAAATCACCAACCAGGCGCCCAACAAGGCGCGCACGCTGATCAAGCTGGATCTGTCGGCGGTCGGCGCCGGCGAAATGACGGTGGACCAGCGCTTCGACGGCACCGCCGGCATCGTGCTCGACAGCATGCAGGGCAACCGCGACATCGGCGGCGAGCAGCTCGAAAGCATGCGGAACGCGACGTTTCCCAGTCCCTTCCTCGACTACAAGGAGCGCGGTGTGACCGTCGAGCTCGTGCCGAAGCAGAAGGTCGGCGCGCGCGAGGCGTTCCTCCTGACCACCAAGGCGAAGACCGGCCCCGCGGTGCGGCAGTTCATCGATGCCGAAACCTACCTGCCGCTGCGCGTGGAGACGAAGATCGAGGTGCCGCAGATGGGTACGGTGGAGCAGACCACCGACTTCTCCGACTGGCGCGAGGTCGACGGCGTGAAAGTCCCGTTCAGTATCAAGTCGTCATCGTCGGCGCAGAGTTTCACCATCACGATCGCGAAGGTCGAGCACAACGGCAAGATCGACGAAACGCTGTTTACCAAGCCGGCGAAGTAGGGGACTCCTCGCGGCCTGTCCTGAGCGAGCATCCGGTGGCCGAGCCATCGGATGCGAGTCGAAGGGCGCTCGTAGGACTCGGTCGCTTCGCTCCCTCGGGGGAATGCGGGCTATTGAGGCGCGTCTTTTCAGCCGATAACACCCCCGGTGCCTCTGCGCTTTCTCCGGCCGTTGCCGCGAACCGTCACGCGGCCGTTATCGTTTGCCGCCCTGGCCGCGTGGATCGTCGTGATGGGCGTGCTGATCCAGCGCTCGTATCTGCAGGCGTCCCCCAACCTCGCGACCGACCTTGCGCGCTACGGCACCGCCGCGCAGTGGCGCGGGGTCTACTACCGCGGCGAGAAGATCGGCTTCACCGTCAGCCAGGTCGTGCCCACCGACGACGGCTTCGAGCTGCAGGAAGACGGGCGGCTGCAGTTTTCGCTGCTCGGGTCGACGAATGCCGCGGTGCTCCGCACTTCCGCGAAGGTCGATGCCGCGTTTGCGATCAAGTCATTCGAGTTCTCGCTCGATCCGGGCACGGGGCCGCTGACGATCAAAGGCCGGCTCGACGGGCTTCGGCTGTCGCTCGACATCCAGACCGCAGCCGGCACGCGCACGGAAGTACGCGAGCTCGCCGAGCCGCCGGCGCTGATGTTGAGCCTCGGCCGGCGCCTGGCCAGCGAGGGCCTCGCGGCCGGCACCCGCAGGCAATGGATGATCTTCGACCCCGCGACTTTGAAGAACTCTCCGGTGGTGGTCGAGATCGGCGCGCGCGAGGTGGTCGTGGCCGGCGGGCGGCCGCTGCCGGCGTTCAAGGTGCAGATGCAGTTCTCGGGCCTGTCCACCACGGCGTGGGTGACCGACACCGGCGAAATCGTGCGTGAAGAAAGCCCGATGGGCCTGATCACCGTCCGCGAGTCGCAGGACGAGGCCACGGCGCTCGCCGTCAACCGCCGGATGCAGGTCGATATGCTCGCGGCGTCGGCGGTGGTGCCGGTGATCGACAGTCGGCAGAGAATTGCCGATGCCCGCGACGTGTTGCGCCTCCGCTTGCAGCTGGACGGCGCCGATCTGTCGAGCCCCGACCTGCAAGGTGCCGGGCAGTCGGTCAACGGCAGCGAAATCGAGCTCGTCGATCCGCGCACGTTGAAAGCCGCGCCTGCCGATCCGGATCTCGCGCGCTATCTCGCCCCCGAAGCGTTCATCGAAAGTGATGCGCCGGAGATTCGCGCCGAAGCCGAGCGCATGGTGGGTTCGATCACCGGCGCGCGCGCGCGCGCGGAGCGGCTGACCCGCGAGGTCAATTCACTGCTCGAAAAGAAACCCACGATCAGCCTGCCGTCCGCGCTCGAGGTGCTGCGCACCAAGGTCGGCGATTGCAACGAGCACACGGCGCTGTTCGTGGCGCTGGCGCGATCGATCGGCATTCCGGCGCGCATCAACGCCGGTCTCGTCTACGTCCACGGCGCGTTCTACTATCACGCGTGGCCCGAGGTCTACCTCGATGAAGGCCGCGGTCGCGGTCTGTGGCTGCCGGTCGACCCCACGCTCAACCAGTTTCCGGCCGACGCGACGCATCTGCGGCTGGCGCGCGGCGGGCTCGACAAGCAGACCGTGATCCTGCCGCTTGTCGGCCGGCTGCGGATGCGGGTGCTCGAGGTCGACGTCGAGCCAAACAGCACGCCGATCCTGGTCGGGCGAACAGACGCCGACATCCGTCCGCTCGATATCGCGCTCCCGGAACGGCAGAACTGCGGGTGCTGGGCGTCGCCGTGCGGCGGAGGACGCCGGTGATCGCGGTCGAGAACCTCGTGAAACGCTTCGGCAGCTTCACCGCCGTCGACGGCGTGTCGATCGACGTGGCGCCGGGCCAGATTCACGGCTTCCTCGGCCCGAACGGCGCGGGCAAGACCACCAGCATCCGGATGATCGCGGGCCTGCTCAAGCCCGACGCCGGCCGCATTCTCGTCAACGGTCACGACCTGGCGGCCGAACCCGAGGCCGCGAAAGCCGCGCTCGGCTTCATTCCCGATCGCCCGTTCATCTACGAGAAGCTCACCGCCGGCGAGTTCCTCCGCTTTCACGCCGGCCTCTACGCCATGGCCGAGCGCGACATCGCCGAGCGGATCAAGGAGATGCTCGACATCTTCGAGCTCGGGCGCTGGCAGCACGAGCTGGTCGAGAGCTTTTCGCACGGCATGAAGCAGCGGCTGGTGATGAGCGCGGCGTTCCTGCATCGGCCCAAGGCGGTGCTGGTCGACGAGCCGATGGTCGGCCTCGACCCGCGCGGCGCCAGGCTGATCAAGGCGGTGTTCCGGCGGATGAGCGAGAACGGCGTCGCCATCCTGATGAGCACGCACACCCTCGAAGTGGCGCAGGAGATGTGCGACCGCATCAGCATCATCCTCAAGGGCCGGATCATCGCGCACGGCACGGTTGAAGAGCTGCGCGGCATGGCCGGTACGCCCAACGAGGAACTGACGCCGGTGTTCCTCAAGCTCACCGGCGGCAGCGCGCTGCAGGAGATCGACGAGATCGTCTGATGGCGGCCGCCAACACTGCGACGCGCACGTTCCCCTATCAATTACTGCCCTCGCTGTGGGCCTCGCGTAACCGCGCGCGCCGGCGGGAAAAGGGCGACCTGCTGCGCGGTGTGATGTTCGGCGGCATTGCCGTCGCGGTGTTTGCCGCGCTGTTCGGGGGCGCGTTCTGGGTGACGTGGCAGGCGGCGCAGTACGCCGAGCTCGGCGACTACCTGATTCGCATCGGGCTGGCGTGGCTGTTCCTGACCTTCCTCTCTTTCCTCGCCTTCAGCGGCGTCGTGGCGTCGCTCTCGACATTTTTTCTGTCCGACGATCTGCGGCTGATCCTCGCGGCGCCAATCGCGGTGCGGCGGATGTTTCTCGCCCGCTTCACCCGCACCACCATGCAGGCCGGCTGGATGGTGGTGGTGTTCCTGGCGCCGGTGCTTGCGGGTGTGGCCACGGCGCGGTGCGTGTCGCCCGCGTTTCTGATCACCGCGCTCTTCACCGTCACGCCGTTTGTGATCATTCCCGTCGCCATCGGCGCCGCGGTCACGCTGTTGCTCGTGAACGTGTTTCCGGCGCGGCGGGCCCGCGACATCCTGATGCTCATGGGGCTCGTGTTCGCCACCAGCATCGTGTTGCTGCTGCGCTTCATCCAGCCCGAGCGGCTGCTGCAGGTGGAGTCGATGCCCGAGGTCACCGACTTCTTCGCGACGTTGCAGTCGCCGATTACGCCGCTGTTGCCGTCGTTCTGGGCGGGCGAGGCGTTGTTTGCCGGCCTGCAGGGCCGGATCGATTATCTCCACATGGCCGCGCTGTGGACCACCGCGGCGGCCGTGGTGATCGTCGTAGGCGCGGCGTTCGAGCGCTGGCACTTTGCCGGGTTCAGCAAATCGCAGGAAGCCCGCAAGGCGCGTTTCACGCAGTGGCAACTGCTGGATCGGCTCGCCGGCCTGCTGCCGCTGTCTTCGGTACGGCGGCACTTGTTGATCAAGGACCTGAAAGTATTTCTACGCGACGTCAGCCAGTGGTCGCAGCTCCTGCTGTTGGTGGCGCTGATGCTCGTGTATCTCTATAACTTCCGCGTGCTCGACCTCGATCGCATTCCGTACATGAGCGGCGTGCTGAAGAACGCCTACGCGTTCCTGAATCTCGCGATGGCCGGGTTTGTGATGGCGACGGTGTCGGTGCGGTTCGTGTTCCCCGCGGTGTCGGCCGAAGGCGCGGCGTTCTGGATCATCCGCACCGCGCCGATCTCGCTCAAGGACTTCCTGTGGTCCAAATTCTGGATGGGGCTGGTTCCCGTGCTGGTGATGACCGAATGCCTGATCGTTGCCGGCAACGAGCTGCTCGGCGTCGACCCGTTCCTGAAGCAGGTCTCGGCCGTCGCGATCGTCTTCATGGCCTTCGCCCTGGTCGGCCTCGCCACCGGCCTCGGCGCGCGCTACCCGCGCTTTGCCGCCGATAACCCGAGCCAGGTCGCCGGCTCGTACGGCGGCGTCGCCTTCATGATCGCCGCGGTCCTGTTCATTCTCGTGATGGTCGGGTTGCTGGGCTGGCCGTCGAGTGTCTATTTGTTCAGCCAGACCCGCCGCCGCCCGCTGACCGACTTCCAGCAGGTGATGTTTTACGTCTGCTTCGCCTCGGCCGCTATGTTGAGCATCACAATATGGCTCGCCGGAATGCGGTCGGGGGTGCGAGCTCTCCAGCAGATGGATCGCTCGCCGGGTTAGTTGAAACTTGAAACTGAAACTTGAAACTTTCAACTTTCAACTCTCAAGCTACACTCCCCCGTATGTCACGACTCCTCGTCGCCGCGTTACTGGCTACCGCAACGTTACAGGCACAAGACGCACCCACGCGAGGGCCGTCCTCGCCTGACCCATGGTTCGGCACCTTCTCAATCATCGCCTTCGATCCCGCGACCAACGAGCTCGGCGTCGGGGTCCAATCGCGCGCGTTTGGGGCCGGCGCCGCGGTGCCGTACGCGAAACCCGGTGTCGGCGCGGTCGCCACGCAGGCGTCCGCCAACCGCCAGTACGGCCCGAAGGCCATTGCGCTCCTGGAGCAGGGCCTCTCGCCCGAAGAGGTGATCAGGCGCATCACCGACGAAGACCCCGGCCGCGACACTCGCCAGGTCGCGGTGATCGACACCAAGGGCCGCTCCGCCGTCTACACCGGCAGGCGCGTGATCGATCGCAATTCGGATCCGAAAGATCTGGTGCACCTCGGCGGCTATGCCGGACATGTCAGCGGAGTCAATTTCTCCGCGCAAGGCAACACGCTGGCCAGTAAGCAGGTGGTCGAGGCGATGGCCGCCGCGTACCAGAACGGCAAGGGCGCGATGGCCGAGAGGCTGATGGACGCGCTCGACGCCGGGCAGTCGAAGGGCGGCGATACCCGCGGCATGCAGTCGGCCGGCATTCTCGTGGTGCGGCCGTTGCCGGCCAACTCCGAAAACACCGTCGAACGCATCGTCGACATTCGCGTCGATGATGCCGACGAGCCGTTCAAGGAATTGCGGCGGCTGCTGAACATGACGCTCGGCGTGCCGAACCGCCTCACGTCACAGTCCGCGGACCTCGCCAAGGCCGGCAAGTTCGTCGAGGCCATTGCCATGCAGAAACAAGCGCTCGAGATCAATCCGCGCAGCGAGCCGGCGATGTATGCCCTGGCCCAGCGCTACGCGCAGGCCGGCGACACGAAGCAGGCGCTCGAGCACCTCGGTCACGCCATACGCCGCCAGCGCAAGCAGTGGACAGTGCAGGCGGCGGCCGACCCGATCTTCGTGAAGTTGAAGGACCTGCCGGAGTTCAAGCGGTTGCTCGAACAATAGCCGTTCAGCCGATCGGGTTCGTCCAGCGGAGGCCCGGGAAGCGGACGAAATCGGCGTCGGTCGAATGCAATTCGACCTGATGCTCGATGGCGAGCGCCGCCAAATGCGCGTCGGTGGTCAGATTGCCTGCCGCGCCGAGCGTTTCGAGGAGGCCAAACAGAATCTCGGCATGACGCTCGCCCGGGTGCAGGATGCTGACGTTCGGATGCGCCAGCCACGATCGCACGTGCGCGCAGGCCGCTGTCACCGGCAGGGGGTTCGTCATCACCTGGCGATGCGTCGTGAGGCGTACAAATCCCAATGCCGTCACCCAGGCCAGGCCGACCGCGGTGGAACCGTTCAGGTGACCTTGCCACCATGACCTGGTGGCGTCGTGGCGGCGATCCTCGCTGTTAAGGCGTAGAGCAGCAGGTTGAGGTCCGGCAGGATCACGACCGCAGCCGCCGAGCGACCTCTTCGGTATCGAGCTCATCGACCAGTTGATTGGCGCGGTCGAGATCGATGCCGGCGCGCACCCCGAAGGCGTGAGGGCGCACTTCGAATCGCGGGACGCGCCCGGGCTTCCCAGCCAGGCCAAGGCCCGCCTTCAAGGCGTCGTTCACGACCGATTTCAGGCTCTTCCCGGTGCGGCGAATCTCGCTCTTCAACCGTTTGGCGACCTCCGGATCGAGCGTCAGGGTCGTCCTCATGTCAACATCATGATGTCTCACTCGTGTGATGTCAAGATGTCTCAGCGGAATCGTTCGTTACTCCCGCCGGAGCACGGACGCAGTAGACGATTGCAGATGTCAGATCTCAGATTGCAGATCAATTGCGGATTTCAGAATGTCGGATTGAGCCTGCCAATCCAGCGATCTTCAATCTGCAATTGATCTGCAATCTGAAATCTGCCATCTGAGATCAGGCATCTGAGATCGATCAAGCCATGCGCGACGGTCGCCACTGCAGCCCGAGGCCGATGATCCGCTCGATGAGCTTGGCGTACGACACGCCGGCCCGCTTGGCGGACTCGGCGAAGTCTTCGCCCTGCGCCAGCTGCGGGTTCGGGTTTGCTTCGATCACGTAGAGTTGCCCGTCGGTCTTCATTCGCAGATCGATACGCGCGTAGCCGGAGAGATCCAGAGCGCGGTAGACGCGCTTGGCGAGGTGCTGGACCTTGGCGGACATCTCGTCCGAAAGCCCGGCGACGGTGGTGTCGATGCCGTGCTTCTTCTGGTACTTGACGCTCCACTTGACCCGTTCGGTCGCGATCCGCCAGTTGTTGTCGGGCATCTTCGAGAACGACATCTCCCAGACGGGGAACACCTGAAGACGCTCGTTGCCCATCACGCCGACATACAGCTCGCGGCCGTCGATGAACTCCTCGACGATGGCGGGCGTCATGATCGTGTCGTGAATGAACTGGACGCGCCTGGCGAGCTGTTCATCGTTGACCACCACCGACGCCTGGGAAATCCCCGTCGACGACTCATAGGTCAGCGACTTCACGATCAGCGGGTATTGCAGCCTCTTCGGCAGCTTAGGCTTGCCGCCGAGCGGAACCACCAGGAAGTCAGGTACCTGGATGCGATGGTACGCCATCAGCTTTTTGGCGAGCGCCTTGTCGCGTGACAGCGTCAGGCCACGCGGGTTGCACCCGGTGTACGGCACCTTCAGCAGCTCGAGGTAGCTGACGACGTTCTGATCGAACACGATGATGTCGTCGAACGCCTCCATCAAGTTGAAGGTGATCGACGGTTTGAAGTCGTCCATCGAGCTGCGAATCGGCGTGAGGTCGTCGTGTACGCCGATCACGCGCAGCTCGTGGCCCAGCGTTTTCAAGGTCTGGACGACGTCGTATTCCATGCGCCACTCGGCCGTGGCGGTCGTGGTCTTGTCGGTTTTTTCTTCAGGCGGCTCGAGGCCCTTGTGGACGAGAGTGAGAACGCGCTGTGGTTTCAAAGGGCTACCCGGTGGCGGCCGCTGTGGAGGTAGTTCATGACCTGCACGGTCAGCAGCACGGTGAATTCCTGCAGCGCCTGGTCTTCAGACACCGCAAGCCGCAGTTTGAGCTCGCGGCATCGGGCGATGATGTCTTCGAGCACCTTGTCGATGGTGTATTGGTAAATGCCGGTCCAGTCGGCGACCATCTTGCGCACCGGCCGGCGGATGCGGGTGAGGAACTGCGCCGCGGTGATGTGTCCGGCGTGCTCAGGCGCGTCCGAGAACAGCCGCCGCAGGTCACGATCGTAGAACGCCGGGTGGTCGACGCCGTGGTGCCGGCGCTTGCGCCGGTAATGGTAGCGGAGCGTGCGCTTGAGGCGCGGCAGCGGATCGACCTCGTCGATGTCGTCGAGCAGCGGCTTCTTGCCGACGAGCGACTTCATCAACGCATCCATGTATTCGAGTTTCTTGATCGCCGGCCAGCCGGCATAACGCGGTTTCCACTTGGCTTCAGGCGTGAGCCAGACCGCGAAGGTTTCCGCAAAGTCTTCGTCGGGATGGCTCTGCGCGTACCAGGGGTCGAGATGCATCACGAAGCTCTTGCTGTACGGGCGCGGCGCGTAAAACTCCGGGTAGGGCAGCGACGAGCTGCCGAAAATCTTGCGGCGCAGCCGGCGCAGGCGGAGCTTGTAGGCGTTGTCGATGACGTGTGCGGCCTCGTGCCGCAGAATGCGCATGCACCAGTCGTGCTCACCGCCTTCGACCGCCAGCATCTGGCTTTTCTCCAGCCGCTCGAGGCGCGGGTGGGCGAGATAGAACGGCACGGCCATCGAGGCCTTGCCGTCGGGCGTGAACCATTCGTCCGACAAATAGAAATGAAGTGGAAACTTCAGGCCGCGCCCTTCCAACTCCGAGCGCAGCTGCCCGATGCGGCTTTCGACGACGGTGCCTTCGAGATGGAGCGGCAGATCCGAGAGTCGGAGGTTCAGCAGCTCTTCGTCAGGAAGGTCGGCCCAATTGGGGGGAACAGTCTTGCGGGGCATGGGCGCTCTTCAGAGTGTATCGCGACGAAAGCACGGCGAGTGATGGGCAGAATTGTGCAGGGTGAGAAGGTTTCGGCGTCCGGCCGTCTATACAGGTGAGATGCGTGAGCAGCTGAAGCTCGAGGGACCGACGGGTACCGACGAGTGCTACGTGGCCGTGCCGGTGACCTACGACGGGCGCGGCGACCACGACGAGCCGGGCACGCTCTATGTGACCAACGAAAAACTCGTCTTTGTCGGGGAATCGGTCACCGACGCCCCGTGGAGCAAGATCGCCAGGCTGTCGCGGGATGGCATCAAGCTGCTGGCATTTCGTAATGATCGACCGGCGCCGCTGGTCTTTTCGTGTACGTCGCTGTTCGATTGCGTACGCGTCGCGTACGTCGCTGAGCGGTGCCTGCAGACACCGAAGTCTTAAGTTCTAACGCTTAACGCGATCGTGAATGGCCTGCCATGAGCGAACCTGGGTTCGCCGTAGGCGGACCGAAGGTGAGTCGAATGGTGCGCCCGGCAGGACTCGAACCTGCTACCCCCGGCTTCGAAGGCCGATGCTCTATCCAGATGAGCTACGAGCGCACAAGGCCTCATTATCAGGTCTTTTTCAACCGCCCGGCAAAGTTCTTCTCGAGTTTCTTCACCTTGGGCATCGCGATCGCGGCGACGTAGGGCTGCGACGGGTTTCTCGCCACAAAGCTCTGGTGGTAGTCCTCGGCCTCGAAGAACTGCTCGAGCGGCTCGAGCGTCGTGACGATCGGCGCCTCGAACACTTTGGCCTCGCTCAACTGCGTGATGTACGCCTCGGCGACGCGGCGCTGATCCTCGCCTGCGAAAAACACGGCCGATCGATACTGCCGGCCCATGTCGTTGCCCTGCCGGTTCAAGTGGGTCGGATCGTGCGCGACGGCGAAGAACACCTTCAGGATCTGTCCGAGCGTGATGCGCGAGGAATCGAATCGCACGCGGATCACTTCCGCATGGTCGGTGGTCCCGCTGCACACGCTCTTGTAGTCCGCCGTGTCCGCGCTGCCGCCCGCATAGCCGGACACGACGCTGATCACGCCGTCGAGCTTGACGAACACCGCCTCGGTGCACCAGAAACAGCCGCCGCCGAGGACGATCGAGTGAGGAGTGCCGGTGGGATCCGCGGGCACGTCGATGGCAGGGTCTGGAAACTGATCGGCAGGGACGCCAGATGAGCCTCCGAATAAATCACTCAATTTCATGCACCGATTGTACTCGGTGCTGTCGGCGAGAAACGCCCCACAGCAAGGCGACCGCCGCGATCGCGAGGAGCGTCGCCGACAGCGGGCGCGTGAAGAAGACGCTCCAGTCGCCCTGGCTGATCGACAGCGCGCGTCGCAGATGCTGCTCGGCGGCGGGACCGAGAATGAGCCCGATCATCACCGGCGCGATCGGCGCGTCCACCGCGCGCAGGCAGAAGCCCAGGAGGCCGATCACCGCGACGAGGATCAAGTCGCCTGCCGACCGGTGCACGGTGTAGGCGCCGAGCGAGGCGACCACCAGGATGCCGCCGTACAACCACGGCCGCGGAATCGCGAGCAGCTTCACCCACAGGCCGACCAGTGGAAGGTTGAGCACGAGCAACATCAGGTTGCCGACGTAGAGGCTGGCGATCACGCCCCAGACGAGCGCCGGCTCGTGTTGAAACAGCAGCGGCCCGGGCTGCAAGCCGAACTGCTGAAACGCCGCCAGCAGCACCGCGGCGGTCGCCGAGGTCGGCAGGCCAAGCGTCAGCAGCGGCACCAGCGTGCCAGCGGCCGAGGCGTTGTTCGCCGCCTCCGGACCCGCCACCGCTTCGATTGCGCCGTGGCCGAACTCCTCCGGACGGCGAGACAATCTTTTCTCGACGGCATAGGAGAGCAGCGTCGGCAGCTCGGCGCCGCCGGCCGGCAGTGCGCCGAGCGGAAAGCCGATCACCGTGCCGCGCAGCCACGGCCTCCACGAACGCGACCACTCGTCGGCGCTCATCCACAGCGATCCCTTTACGGGTAGCG
>JANOZI010001112.1:0-2748 GCA_031429375.1 Acidobacteriota bacterium
TCGTCGGGTTCGTCAGGTTCTCCACGTTCGACAGGTTCCCTGCTTCGGTTGTCGATTTTCGGACTGGTCATTCGTTAATGGATTGGAAGGCGAACCCGGCCAACCTGACGAACCCGACGAACCCGACGAACCTGAGGAGAGAGATTCGATGCCCAAGTTCATCTTGTTGCTTCACGAAGGCCCGAACGCGTTTCCGGCCGACATCAGTCCCGATCAAATCCAGGCCATCATCCAGCGCTATGTGGAGTGGCGGAAGAAAGTCCAGCAGAACGGCCGCAAGGTCGAGGGTCACAAACTGACCGACGGCGAGGGGCGGGTGATGAAAGCGGCGGCCGGATCCGCCAGGGTCACCGACGGCCCGTACGCCGAAGCCCGCGAAGTGATCGGCGGCCTCTTCATCGTCGAAGCGAAGAACTACGAGGAAGTCGTCGAGCTGAGCAAGGACTGCCCTCACCTCGATTTCGGCACCATCGAGATTCGCGAGGTTCAGCCCACGTAGGGTCAGCACCGTGACGCACGACGCTGTTGCTCTTGTTGATCATCTGTTTCGCCGCCAGGCGGGGCAGATGGTCGCGACCCTGACCAGGCGGCTTGGCTCACGCCATCTCGAACTCGCCGAAGACGCGGTGCAGGACGCCTTGATGACCGCGCTTCAGCAATGGCCGTTCCGCGGCGTGCCGGACCAGCCGGAAGCCTGGCTCTTCCAGGTGGCGAAGAATCGGGCGTTCGATCGCCTCCGGCATGCGCGCATGGCGTCCGACAAGGCGCCGGCGGTTGCGCAGGAGGCCGCCGCGTCCACCGAGCCGGCCGTGGCGTCGGCATTGTTGCGTGAGGAGCTGCCGCCGGTCGAAGACGATCAGCTCGGACTGATCTTCCTGGTTTGCCATCCCTCGCTGCCGGCGGATGCGAGGGTGGCGCTCGCACTCAAACTGGCTGGCGGCTTCAACGTCGGCGAGATCGCCCGCGCGTGTCTCGCTCAGGACAGCACGATTGCGCAGCGCCTGGTCCGCGCCAAGCGCGCGCTTCGCGACTGCGATGCCGGCTTCGGCATGCCCGCGCCCGGGGAGCTTGCGCCCCGCCTGGATTCGGTGCTCGAGTCCCTCTACCTGATGTTCAACGAAGGGTACGCCGCCACCTCCGGCGATTTGCTGGTGCGTGACGATGTCGCCGCGGAAGCGATTCGGTTGACTCGTCTCGTGGCCGATCATCCGGCCGCGACCGCGCCCCGGGCCTGGGCGCTGATGTCGCTGATGCTGCTGCACGCCGCCCGTTTTCCGGCACGTGTCGACTCGGACGGCTCGCTGTTCCTGCTGCGCGATCAGGACCGCGGCAAGTGGAGCCGGCCGGCGATCGCGGAGGGCATGCGCGCGCTCGACCGCGCCTCGTCCGGCGACACCATCAGCGGGTTTCATCTCGAGGCCGGCGTCGCCGCCTGCCACGCGGTGGCGCCCTCCTGGGAGGCGACCGATTGGCCGCAGATCCTTGCCCTGTACGACGAGCTGCTCGCGCTGACGCGGTCCCCGGTGGTCGCCTTGAACCGAGCCATCGCGTTGTCGCGTGTCGAAGGCGCACTGTCAGGCCTGGCAGCGCTCGAGGCGATTGCCGATCGCGACGCGCTCGATCGCTACCCGCTGCTCCCGGCCGTGCAGGCCGAGCTGTGGCGGGAGGCCGGCGACCTCGAGCGCGCCACGGCCTGTTACCGAGCCGCGCTCGGCCTCGCACGCTCCGCGCCCGAACACAATTGGCTCGCCTCGCGGCTCGCCAATTAAAGGTGCGTACAGTGCGTACCGTTCCAAGGGTGCGTACAGTGCACTCGTCGTCGCACCAGGGCACTCTTCGCACCCGCGCACCGTACGCACCCTAGGAACTGTACGCACCGTACGCACCCTGGGACTCTCCGCCCCTTACGCACCTGTATAATCAGCGGTCAGTGGAGTACTTGATCAAGCAATATGCCTTGGAGCCCGGGGCGCTCGAAATCCAGTACATCGAGGAACACTTCGGCGAATTCCCGAGGCGCAAGACCGCGGCCGAAATCATCAACCGGCTGAGCGATCGCGAGTTCCTCATCTTGATGGCGGAAGCGGCGCTGCCGCACGACCCGGGTTCGGTGGTGCCCGTGTCGTACAAGATCGTTCACGAGCTTCGCGCCGACGAGTCGATCCCGAAGCTCCACGATCTCGTCGACCGGCTCAGCCAATCGGTCCGCTTCGACGGCCGGCGCATCTTGTATTCGTGGATCGGCGGCACGCGCCGCGACTGGCGGGGGCAGGGACACTTTCGCGCGTTGACCGAAGAATCAGAAGCGTGGGCCATGGCCACGGGCTTCGAAGAAGTCGTCGTCAAGACCAAGAACCGCTACTACGACATGCGCGCGGTGCTGGCGCAGCTGCACTTCAACGTCGTGAAGCACGAGCCGCATGCGACCGACACGGCGGAATCAAAAGTCTACTTGAGCAAGCTCCTGCCCGCGGAGTTGGCCCGCCGCCATCGCAGCGTTCGCACCGTCGTCGTGTCCGAGTAACGTTATTCGTCTTTCAACGTCACGACCGGATCGACCCGGGTCCCGCGCCGTGCGGGCAGATACGCGGCGACGAGCGCGACCACCGTCAGCGCGGAACCGATCAAGGCGAACGTGACCGGATCATTCGGACCCACCTGGAACAACAGGCCCCGCAAGAATCGAGTCGCGGGGATCGCGCACGCCAGGCCAATGACCAGCCCCATCAGCACGGAGCGAAGGTTCTG
>JANOZI010001113.1:0-2828 GCA_031429375.1 Acidobacteriota bacterium
AACGCCAACGGCTCGGCGACGGTCACGGGGGCCGAACCGGTCGCGGTCGCCGCCGGGGTGTAGGTCAGCTTCCCGTTCGGATCCACCGCCGGCGCAACGGCGAACAACGTGGTGTTGTTGCTGCTGACCGTAAACGCTAGCGTTTGCGCACTCTCGTTCGCCGGACCCCTCGAGAGGGCGGTCGCCCAGCCGATCCTGGCCTGGATGCCGCTGTTCACCAGAACGCTGTCGTTGGCGCCCGTCGTGAAGCTCGGCGCGTCGTTGACGGCCGTGACGTTAATCACGAACGTCTGCGCGGCGCTGGTGTCGAGGCCGCCGTTCAGCACGCCACCGTTGTCGTGCAGTTTCACGGTCACCGACGCCGAGCCGTTGGCGTTCGGGGCCGGCGTATAGCTCAGCGTGCCGTTGGCCGCGATGGCCGGCGCAGACGCGAAGAGCGCGCCATTGTCGTTGGTGACAATGAAGTCCAGCAACTGACCGGCCTCGTCGGCCGGGCCGGCGCTGAGGTTGGTCGCCCAGCCCGCCACGGTGCGCGCACCGCCGTCTTCGAGCACGGTCTGGTCGGCGCCCTTGGTGAAGGACGGCGCATCGTTCACGAGGTTGAGCGTGATCGTGAACGCCTGTGCCGCGGTGATGTTGATGCCGCCGTTCGCGGTGCCGCCGTTGTCACTCAGCGTCACGGTGACGTCGGCCACGCCGACGGCGTTCGGCGCCGGGTCGTAGGTGAGCGTGCCGTTGGAGGCCACCGCGGGTGGCGTGGAGAACAGCGCCGGGTTGTTGGTGCTGACGTTGAAGGTCAGCATCTCCGCGGCTTCATCCGCCGGACCCGCGCTGATCCCGGTGGCCCAGCCCGCGACGGACTGTGCGCCGGTGTCTTCGAACAGCGACTGGTTGGCGCCCTTGGTGAAGGCGGGTGCGTCGTTGACCGGTGTCACCGTGATGGCGAACACCTGAGGCGCGCTCGCGTTGGCGCCGCCGCCGGCGATGCCGCCGTTGTCGCTCACCGCCACCGTGACGTTCGACGACCCGTTCGCGTTGGGCGCCGGCGTGTAGGTGAGCGATCCATTCGCCGCAACCGTGGGCTGCGTGGCGAACAACGCCGGGTTGTCGGCCGTCGCAGTGAACGTCAGCGTCTGACCGATTTCGTTGGCCGGCCCCGCGACGAGGTTGGTGGCCCACGGCGAGACCGACTGCGCGCCGGCATCTTCATTGGCGGTTTGCGCCGCGCCTGCCGTGAAGCCTGGCGCGTCGTTGACCGGCGTGACCGTGACCGTGACCGTGCCCGTAGCGTTGCCGCCGGCCGTGTCCTGAATGGTGTAGGTGAACGAGTCGGTGCCGAAGAAGTTCGGGTTCGGCTGGTACGACAGCCAGGTGCCGCCCATGCCGTTCACGACGGTGCCGTTGGCGCCTTGTGACACCCCCGTGATGGTCAACGTCTGCCCATCCGGGTCGCTGTCGTTGAAGCGGACGTCGATCATGGTCGCGCCGCTGTCCTCGAGGACGGTCACCGGATCGGCGCCGGCGGTCGGGATGCAGTTCACCGTGATCCTCGCGGTGGCAGTGACAAACTCCGCGGGGCTCTTGTGCAGCTCATAGGTGAAGCTGGCGGCGCCACAGAAGCCCGCGGCGGGTGCGAACGTGAAGGCACCCGACGGCGACAGGTCCACGGTGCCGCCGACCGGCGTGCCATAGAGCACCGCGGTCAGGCTGGTCGGGCCGAGGTCGTTGGTGAGGACGCCGGCCGCCGGCACGATGAGCGGTGTCTGGTAGCTCGCGAAGTACGGCCCGTCGTTATTGGCAATCAGGTTGTTGCCCGACGCCGGGGTCTGCATGCCGAGGTTCCAGTAACTGGCGTGCGAGGTGAGCACCGTGAGCTTCACCTTGGTGCCGTTCGAGCGGTTGCTCACGCACGGATCCAGATTGGCGGCCGGAATCGTCGTGGCGCCCAGGCAGTTGGGCACGCGGACGTTGTTCCGGAAGATTTCAAACGTCTGCTCGGTCTGCCCGGCTGGGATCAGCGACATGTCGATCTCGAAGCTGAAGATCAGCGGGGCCGCGTTGGTCGCCGTGACCTCCACACCCGTGGTGGGATTGGTCAGCGTGATGTTGACCTGCTGGTTGAGGAAGGTGTAGCCGGTCGGGGATGCCGAGCCGGAGATCACACCTTGGGCAATCGCCACGATGGCGGGCGTTGGCGTCGTCACCGCCGTGTTCAGCGGATCGCCGGCGCTGACGCCGATGCCGGTCGACACCGTGCCGCTCGTCACCGACTGCGTGACCGCCTTGATGGCGACCGTCAGCGTCACCGTTTTGGGCAGCACGCTGGCGGCGTTGAAGTGGTCGACCGCCTTGTAGGTGAACGAGTCGGTGCCGAGGAAGTCGGCGTTCGGCACGTAGCTGAACGAGCCGTCCGAATTCAGCGTCAACGTGCCGTTCGAGACATTGCTCACGAGCTGCGTGTGCATCGGCACCGTGTCTTCGACTTCGACGTCATGGTCGTTGGCGAGGATCCCGGGTGCCGGCACATCGAGCGGCTGGTTCAACATCGCGTTGAACGCATCCGCCTCGGTGAACGGCGGGTCATTCACCTGGTTCACCAGGATGGTGACCGTGGCGATGGTGCCGCTGTCGATGCCGTCGTTGGCCCGATAGCTGAAGGCGTCGGGACCCGCGTAGTTGAGTGCCGGCGTATAGGTGAAGGCGCCATTCGAGCCCATCGTCAACATGCCGTACGCGGGCATCGTGACCAGTACCGCTGTCAGCGGGTTGTTCTCGACGTCGGTGTCGTTCGCCAGAATGCCGGGGGCCGGCACGCTCAGCGTGGCGTC
>JANOZI010001114.1:0-2073 GCA_031429375.1 Acidobacteriota bacterium
ATCTCGACCGTCACCACGTAGACGCCGGGCTCCAGGTTCGGGATCGAATACGCACCGGTTTCGGCGGTGACGACGGTTCGCGTAAAGCCCTTTTGCTCTTCCGTGACCGTGACGGTCGCGCCGGGCAGGGCAAGGCCATCCTGATCGAGCACTTTTCCGGAAATGGATCCGCGTTGTTGGGCGAGCGCCGGCGACAGGGCCGCGGCAAGACTGAACACGATAAACAAGACAAGGCGAACGACCGAGAACATGAGGGAGCCCCTCTCCTTGAAACAGGTTGAACTGGGCGGAGCGTACCGCCAACCTGCGAGGGCCCGATGTCAAAGGATGTCTAAGGTTTGTCACCGAATTGTCTAGTGGCTTCAAAGGCACAGATACAATCCGCGCATCTGTGAAAAGGAGAGTCACGATGCGCACCCGAATTCTGTTGGTCGTCGGTCTGCTGTTCATCGCCGCGCCGGCGTTCGCCCAGCAAGTCCCGGGCCCGGCGAAAGCGAAGGCCACCACGCCGGAAATTCCATTCGACTCGGTCCCCAATTTCTTCAAGCTGCCGGCCGGCCTGTACATGGGTGAAGGCACCGGCGTCGCTACGAATTCGAAAGGACACGTGTTCGTCTATGTGCGCAGCGGCGAAACGCGGCTGTTTGAATTCGACCAGACCGGCGCGTTCATCAAGGAGTTCGGCGCCGGCAGCTACGGCTTCTCTTTTGCGCACGCCGTGCGTGTCGACAAAGACGACAACGTCTGGGCCGTGGACGAGGGGACCAACGTCATCCAGAAGTTCAGCCCCGATGGCAAGCTGCTGATGGTGCTCGGCAAGCGTCCCGACCCGCTCGATCAACTGGCGCTGACACCGGGAGGCGGGCAATATGCGGGCACCAACCGTCCGTACACCTTCCACCGGCAAACCGACATCGGCTGGGACCCGCAGGGCAACATCTTCGTATCCGACGGCTACGGCGACTCGCGCATCGTGAAGTTCGACAAGAACGGCCGCTTCGTCAAGGCGGTCGGCACCCGCGGTGACGGGCCGCTGCAGTTCAGCACGCCGCACGCGATCTCGGTCGACGCGAAGGGGCTGGTGTATGTCGCCGATCGCGGCAACCGCCGCATCGTCGTACTCGACAACGATCTCAACCAGAAGGCGGTCTACGACCATGTCGGCGCGCCGTGGGCGGTGTGCATTTCCGCCGGGCCGCATCAGTACCTGTACAGCTCCAACTCGTTCCCGACCGGCAACAACTTCGACCAGGCGCCGATCACGGGCGAGATTTACAAGATGGAACTCGACGGCACCGTGCTCGGCCGGTTCGGCAAGGCCGGGCATGGCTTCAAGGAGTTCAGCAGCGTGCACCAGATGGACTGCCGGAATCCCGACGAAATGTACGTGTCTGAGATCACCGCGTGGCGCGTCCAGAAGATCCTGCTGCGCCCGGCGGCACCCAAGACCTCCGCGCAGCGATAGGAGCACATCATCATGAAGCGCACTGTTCTACTTGTCGTCTGCACTGCAGCGCTGGGCCACGCGCTCGCCGCCCAGTCAGTGCCGCAAATCAACTACGACGCCGTCGCCGACCTCATCTCGCTGCCGTCGTACGGCGAAGTGGCGGGGGTCGCGACCAATTCGCGAGGGCACGTGTTCGTGTACGCGCGCACCGGCCACGCGGTGGCGACGCTCGGCGACGAACGCACGTTCTATCACGGCGGTTCACGGCTGTTTCAATTCGACCAGGCCGGCAAGTTCGTGAAAGAGATCGGCCAGGGCGTCTACGCCGTCAACTTCGCGCAGCAGGTCCGGGTCGATCCGCAGGACAACATCTGGATTGTCGACGCCGGCTCGAACCAGGTCGTGAAGTTCGATGCCGACGGCCGGTTCCAGATGGTGCTCGGCCGGAAGCCAGAGAACATCACGCTGCGGCCCGGCCCGGGCGTGCCGCCCCCGGCCGCTGTGCCGGCGTTCGGGGCCGCCCGGGGCGGCCCGGCGCCAGGCGGGCCCGGCGGTGGGGGCGGGGGGGGGGGCGGCGGCAACGCCGGGCGCCCGGCCGGGTCCGGGATCAACGGCGACGGCTTCAA
>JANOZI010001115.1:0-2027 GCA_031429375.1 Acidobacteriota bacterium
TCGCCGAGCTCAAGAAGGTGTTCGGCCTGACCTTGAAGGCGTCGGATTCCCACCGGCTGCGAGAGGCGCCGGCCCGTGCCCGCAAGCGACGCTGAGCTGCTCGACGCCTTCGTCAGCACGGCCCTGCCGGCCGATCAGTTCAATCACGAGCAGCACGTCCGCGTGGCCTGGCTGTTCGTGCGCCACCACGGCATGCCCGCCGCGCTCGGCGCGTTCACGGCCGCGATCAAGCGTTTCGCCGACGCCAAGGGCGCGCTCGGTCTCTACCACGAGACCATCACGTGGGCGTTCCTGTTGATCATCGCCGAGCGGCTCGCCCGCACACCGGCGCACGACTGGCACACCTTCGCGGCTGATAACGCCGATCTGCTGTCGTGGAACCCGTCGATCCTGGAGCGGTACTACTCGAAGGAAGTGCTGACGTCCGCGCTGGCGCGCACGACGTTCGTGATGCCGGATCGGGTGAATGTAGAGGCGGGTCTTTAGACCCGCCTTGCCGCTGGCGGGACTGAAGTCCCGCCTCTACTCGCCTTGCCGCAGGCGGGACTGAAGTCCCGCCTCTACTTTGCGGATTTCAGGATTTCGTCGACCACGAAGACGTCGGTGAGCAGCGCGCGCACGTGAATAGACGCGTTGAGGTTGTCGATCATCTGGGAGCTGATCCCGGGCTGGCCGAGCACCAGTCGAAGCACCGCCTGCGTGGCGGCGGCGTCGCGGGTGACCGCTTCGAGAAATCCGTCGAGCGCGTCTGTGGGGCCGACCCCCAGCGCGCCCGCCGCCTCGCGGTAAAACCCCGCGAGGCCGGTGAGCGCCGCTTCGAATCGCCCGAGATGTTCGCGCAGCTGCCCGCTGTTGGCGGCCCCCTGGTCGCTCGCCAGGCCCTGGGCCGCATAGGCGAGCATCAGTTCGTAGCCACCCTCGATCGCTTCCGCGCGCTGGGCCAGCTGTTCGCGTGCCGCCTCAGGCGACATCGCTTCTCGGTGCCACGACCCGCGGCATATCTTCCGATGTCGTCCTAGGCGACATCTTTACGCTTTTCAGCCACCCAGCGATCCGGATCGTGATACTCGAGGTAATCACGGCGCGAGATCGTGCCGAAGATCATCGCCTTCGTGATCCACAGCTTCTCCGGCCTGAGCGCGAAATAGATGTGCGCGATCACCAGCCCGACAAAGCCGACGCCCATCAGGCCGTGCAGCACGTAGGTGACACCCCACGCCGGATCGCTGATCCAGTAGGGATTGCGCTCGATCAGGGTGTTGCGCACCCGCGCCATCATCATGATGCCGGTGCCGATCACGACCAGCCCCGCCACCAGCACCGCGAGGTGATACAGCCGGTTGCCGAGCGGATACTTGCCCGGCCGCGGCCCGGGCACGTCTTCACGGCCCATCTCGCGCGCGATCTCGATCTTCAGTTCGGGAATGTCCTTCGGCCCGACCCAGATCGACCAGAAATCGAGGAAGAACGTGGCGTGCACGATGTGGAACATGATCGATGCGGTCAGCAGGATGCCCGCCATCCAGTGCCACTCCACCCACGCAAACCTGACGCCGACGATCGGCAGGAAGGCGGTGAGCAACAGCGACAGCATCGAAAACGCCATCACCCAGTGGAACACGCGCGCCACGAAACCGTGGCGCGTGATCCGCGCCGGCAGCCCACGGCGTTCGGCCTCCAGGCGATCCACTTCCGATGCCTCGCGCTTGTGGTGCTGCGAGAACAGCATGTAGCCGCCATGCGCGAGCAGGAACAACAGGCCGCCGACCAGCGCGGCCCAGAACAGATCCCACGAAATATGGACGAGTACCGACTCGCCCCATGGGCTGCGCATCCGTTCTAGGAGGTCCATTCAGCCTCTCCGCGAATGGCTCGCTTCACCAGCGCCTTGACCAGCGGGATCTTGTAAGCGTTGTGACGCAGCGGCGCGGCGCCCTGCACGGCGAGGTCGGCCGCCATGTCGGCCGTGGCCTTGTCGCGCGCCTTGCCCTTGATCGCCGCTTCGACCGCCGTCAGGCGGTACGGGG
>JANOZI010001116.1:0-5029 GCA_031429375.1 Acidobacteriota bacterium
GTTTGTCGCGCGGCCGGATCTCGATCTGGCGATCGACGAGACTGCAATTCCGTATTACTTCTTGTACGGATTCGTGCCGCATCCGCAGACGTTCTATCGCGGCGTGCGGCAGGTCGAGCCGGGGACGTTCGTCACGTTCGATCGCGGCGGGCAGGAGCGCGCCGAACGGTATTGGCAGCTCACGTTTCCCGACGAGCGCCGACGTCCGCAGCCGCCGTCCTTTGCCGAGGCCGCCACGCGCGTCCGCGAGCTGGTGACCGCGGCCGTCGAGCGCCGGTTGATCAGCGACGTGCCGCTCGGCGCGTTCCTGAGCGGCGGCATCGACTCGACGATCGTCGTTGCCCTCATGCGGCGCCTGCTCGGCGCGCCGGTGCGCACCTTTACGATCGGATTCGACGGCGACGAATCCTTCGACGAAACCGCCGTCGCGGCCGAAACCGCGCGCGTGTTGGGCGCCGACCACACCGAGTTCCGGGTGAAGCCGTCGGCGATCGACCTGCTGGACACGCTGGTCTACCATCACGATGGGCCGTTCGCCGATTCCTCCGCCATCCCCACGTATCTCGTCTCGAAGCTGACGCGCGAGCACGTCACGGTTGCGCTGACCGGCGACGGCGGCGACGAGGTGTTCGCCGGCTACCTGCGCTTCAGCGCGGCGCTGGCCGCCGATCGAGTGCCGTCGTGGGCCGCCGGCGCCGCCGCTGCGGCGCTCGGCTGGCTGCCGTCACCGTCGAACGAGCGCCACCCGATCGCGCGGGCCCGGCGCTTCGCGCGACCCGCCGGGCGCGCCCGGCAAGATCGACTGGCGGCATGGGCGGGTGCGTTTTACGACGATGTCGAGCTGCTGCTCGCGCCCGACTTCGCGGCGACGCTGCCGCCGATCGATCGCGGCCGCCACCTGCGCGGAATGGCCGGCATCGACGGCGCGTCCCCGCTCAACCAACTGCTTGCGGCGAACTTTCACAGCTACCTGCACGACGATCTACTGGTCAAGACCGATCGCATGACCATGGCGAACTCGCTCGAAGCGCGGGCGCCCTTTCTCGATCGCGCGCTAATGGAATACGTGGCGGTCTTGCCCGATGACTATAAGCTGCGCGGCCGCACGACCAAGGCCGTGCTGCGAGCGGCGTTCGACGACCTGGTGCCCGAGGCGGTGAAGCGCGGCGGCAAGAAAGGCTTTGGCGTGCCGCTCGACGCCTGGTTCCGGGCGGAGCTGGGCGACTCGGTCCGCGACACGCTGCTTGCGCCGGCGGCGCGCCTGCGGGCGTACGTTTCGCAGGATTACGTCCGGCGGCTTCTTCAAGAACACACGGCACGCCGGGCCAACCACGGCCATCGGTTGTGGACGTTGCTCACATTCGAGCGCTGGCTGTCGCTGCTCCCGGCGTGGCGGGCCGGCCGACCTGTTCCGAGCGAGCGGCCACGAATCGAGGGACCTGTCCCGAGCGAGCGGGCGGGAGTCGAGGGACCTGTCCCGAGCGAGCGGCCACGAGTGGAGGGACTTGTCTTGAACGAGCGGGCGCGAGTCGAGGGACCTGTTCCGAGCGAGCGGGCGCGAGTCGAGGAATGAATACCGCAATCATGGCGAGCGTGCTGCTGCCATTCCTGCTCGGTTTCGTACTGGCGGTCGCGCTCGTTCCTGTCTGCCGCATTGCCGCGCTGCGCACGCGCGCGGTGGCGCATCCACGCAACGACCGATGGCATCGCACGACCATTCCATTGCTCGGCGGCGTGGCCATCGCGGTAGCCACGCTGTCGGTGTCGCTCGGCCTCGGCATCGGCTCGCAGATGCCGGTGCTGATGTCGACGGCGTCGCTCATCTTCGTGGTCGGGCTGGTCGACGACTTGATCACGCTCAAGCCGTTCACGAAGATGATCGCGCAAATCGCGCTGGCCGCGACGCTGGTGTACTTCGGCTACCGGCTCGGATGGCTCGAGTCGCGCC
This sequence comes from Acidobacteriota bacterium, assembly GCA_031429375.1. Classification (GTDB taxonomy): domain Bacteria; phylum Acidobacteriota; class Vicinamibacteria; order Vicinamibacterales; family UBA2999; genus 12-FULL-67-14b. The sequence continues at coordinate 1,949 of JANOZI010001116.1, forward strand.
TGCTCGACAACCTCGTCACCATCATCTGGGTCGTCGGCCTGACCAACGCGTTCAACCTGCTCGACAACATGGACGGCCTCTGCGCCGGCACGGCGCTGATCGTCGCCGTCACGCTGATCACGGGCCTTCTGACCGGCGCCAGCCGCGTCACCGGCGCAGCGGAGATCGCCTACCTGGGCACGCTCGCCGGCGCGGTCGCGGGGTTTCTCGTCTATAACTTTCCGCCGGCATCGGTGTTCATGGGCGACAGCGGAAGCCTGTTGCTCGGGTTCAGCCTGGCGGCCTTGACGTTGAGCAATGAAGGCGTCCGGGCCAGCCGCTCCGACGTGCTGTCGGTGATCGCGGCTCCCGTGTTCGTGCTGCTGGTGCCGATCTTCGACACCACGCTCGTCACCGTGATGCGGGTGCTGTCGGGCCGCTCGCCGGCGGTCGGTGGACGCGACCACTCGTCACACCGGCTCGTGGCGATTGGCCTGTCCGAGCGCACCGCGGTGTTCGTGCTCTGGCTGCTCGCGATCATCGGCGGCGTCATCGGCCTCACGATCCGCAGCGCCACGCAGGGGTTCTCGCTGCTCGTTGGCGGCCTCTTTTTCATTTTCATGTGCCTGTTTGCGCTCTATCTCGCGCGCGTGCGCGTTTACGAAGAACCGGACGCCGAACCCATTGCCGTTGACGGCGTGACGCCGGTGCCGGACGAGTTCATGCACAAGAGACGCGTGTTCGAGGTGCTGCTCGACTTCTGTCTCGTGGCGGCGGCCTACTACTTCGCCAACCGGTCGGTGTTCGATCCGGAGGCGTACCTCGCCAACGCAGAAGTGTTCTACAGCTCGCTGCCGATCGTCGTGGCCGGGCAGCTCGTGTCGTTTTTCGTGGTTGGCGTCTACCGAGGGCCGGCGCTGCCCGTGACGTGGCGGACTGCCGCGACGATCGCCATCGGCGCGGTGCTCTCGGCCGTGGCGGTGCAGCTCGTGATGTGGTTTCTGTATCCGTGGTCCGCCGATCAGCGCACGGTGTTCCTCTACTACGTTGCGCTGATTACCGCGCTGGTCGTGGCCTCGAGGCTGGCGATCCGCGTGATCGGCGCGGCGTTCGCCGAAAGTTGACACGATCCTTAGCCACAGAGAGACTATGAGCGGGCCGAACGATTAAGCTCCGCAGGGTGCAAGTCTCTAAAGGCGTGGCCTTGTTGTTGCTGTTGCTGACGGGAGGATTCGACGATCGACAAGACTTGCGCCACGATTGACGAGGTAATGAGCCAGGCTGCGGACACACGCCGGGTCATCACGATTTCGCCGGAATGAACTGTGAACTTATTCTTCCCCAATCCTCGGTACCGCATCTATGGCGCCCGGCACCAGTACCTGAAGATCGCGGGCGACCTGGCGGTGGGCCGCCTGTTCACGGGCGCCGGTGTGGCCGAACTGGAGCCGGCCGTCGCCGATTTCGTCGGGGCCGGCCACGCAGTTGCGATGCCGCAGGCGCGGGTGGCGCTCTACTGCGCGCTGCGCGTCCTTCTGAAGCATCGGAAGAAGGTCCTGCTGTCGCCCTACACGATCCACGACGTCGTCAACATGGTGGTGTGTGCGGGTGGGCACCCCGTGTTCGTTGACGTCCGTCGCGAGGATTGCAACATCGATCCGTCGCTGGTCGAATCGCTGGTCGACGATGACACCGGCGCCGTGCTGGTCACACACCTCCATGGGTTGGCCTGCGACGTCGAACGGATCGCGGCCACCTGCCGCCAGCGGGGGATTCCCCTCATCGAGGACTGCGCGCAGGCGTTCGGCACGAGCGTGAGCGGCCGGCGCGTCGGGACCTTTGGCACGGTCGGTGTCTTTAGCTTCGGGATGGCCAAGAACGTGAACGCGTTCTATGGGGGAATGGCCGTGACGAGCGACGCGGATGTGGCCCTGGCAATGCGGGACGAGATTCGCCGGTATCCGACGTTCCCCTCTTCGGCGCTCGCAAATCGAGCGGCATTCTGCCTGGTGGGCGATGTGCTCACCAGCAAACCCATGTTCTGGTCATTTGTCTATTGGTTGTTCAGGTACGGCTACCTTCACGACATTGACGCACTCAACAATCGCTGGCGCGGCGAGATGGCGCCGACGATCAAGCGGGAGATGCCAGAGGAAAACCTGCGGAAGATGACCTCCGCCCAGGCACGACTTGTTGCCGCTCAGTTGAGCCGAGTAGATCTCGATACTGAGGTCAGGATACGGTACGCCTCGCTCTATCATGAGGGGCTGTCGAGCCTGCCTCAAGTCTTGTGTCCTCCCTTGCGCACGGACGGGTCGCACATCTACCTGACCTATCCCATCCAGGTGGAGGATCGCGATGCTCTCAATCGGTTCCTCATGCTCGAGTGTCAGGACGTGACGGTGCAGCACTTGATCAACACGGCTGACGCCGATTGTTTCGCGGAGTGGTTCAGGGAGTGTCCCAATGCCAGGCGCACTGCGGCATCCGTCTTGTTGCTGCCCTCATATCCTTCCTACGGTGAGCGAAACGTGGCGCGCAATATTGCCATCATCCGCCGATTCTTCGGCGCCTGAGTCTAGTCTAGGTGGCGGCACCGCTGACTAACCGGCGGCTGCTGTTGAACGAAGCGGTCGTCCTGCTCCGTTACCTCGGTGTGACGCGTCCCGCGCTCGTGCAGGTGCGAGCTTATGCGCGGGCAGTCGGACCCTCGGCCACGCCCCTGCGACTGCCCGCATTCGATCAACGATGGCCGGCCGCGTTACGGTTGTTTGACCCGCTCCAGCGAAGTAGTCCCCTGGCCGCCCGGCTCGACATCGCGTGCCTGCTGCTTGATGTGTCCCTCGAGGGTCGACGTCTCGCCTATGCCTACGAGCCGCGCAATCGAATACGAGTCTGGTTCGCGTTAGCCGGCACTGTTGCGCTCGAGGGCATGATGCTGGGGGCTCGTTGGGTAGCGGGGCGCGTGTGGCGGGCGTAAACTTGACTGCCGCCGTCGTGATCGTCGGCACTGGACCGGCCGGTACGTCCGCCGCGTGGCCGCTCGTGCGTGCGGGTCTGGATGTGCTCCTGGTCGAGGCAGGTGGACCGATCGACTCGCCC
>JANOZI010001117.1:0-2372 GCA_031429375.1 Acidobacteriota bacterium
CCTGCAGCAGGAAGATCAGCGTGATACTCCGCGACGAGGCGCCCATGGTCTTCAGGATGGCGATGTCCCGCGTCTTCTCCATCACCAGCAGGATCAGCGACGCCACGATATTGAGCGCGGCCACCATGACGATCAAGCCGATGCCGATGCCCATGCCGATCTTTTCGAGCAGCAGCGCCGAATTCAGCTGCCTGTTCATGTCGCCCCAGTCCTGTGTCACGTACTCGGAGCCGAAGTCGACGGCGATCTGATCGGCAATCTGCGGCGCCGCGTAAATGTCGGCGACCTTCAGCTCGATGTGCTCGACCTTGTCGCGGCCGGCGATCAGCATGCCCGAGTCGAGCGACACAAAACCGGTGCTCATGTCGACTTCGTAGAGCCCGAGGCGGAACGTCCCGACCACCTTGAAGCGGCGCTGCCGCGGCATCACGCCCATCGGCGTGAGCGAGCCATTCGGCGTGAGCAGCGCCACCATGTCCCCGGGCATCGCGCCCAGCGAGCCTGCCAGGTCCTTGCCGATCACGATCCCGGGAAATTCGTCATCCGACTTCGGCGTGAGCTGATCGAGCGAGCCGTCGGTCAGCACTTTCGCGATGTCGGTGACGGTGCCTTCGAGCTGCGGATCGATGCCCTTGACCTGGATGAAGCCTTCGCCGCTGGCGCTCGTGATCATCGCCTTGCCCTGCACCGCCGGCGCGGCGCCAATCACGCCGGGCACCGCGCGCAGCCTGGCGACTTCCGCGCGGTAGTCGTCGATGCCCGCCGGCTTCCAGACGTAAATGTGGGCGGACGACCCGAGGATCCGCGACTGCAGTTCCTGCTGCAACCCCGTCATCAGCGCCAGCGCGATGACCAGCGCCATCACCCCGACGGTGACGCCGGCGGTCGACACCAGCGAGATCACCGAGATGAACACCTGCCGGCGTTTGGCTAACAGATAGCGAAGCGCGACCTGCAGCTCGAATGGCATGGCTACTCTGCGGCCCGCGGCCGCAGCAACGGGAACAGGATGACGTCGCGGATCGACGGCGAGTTGGTCAGCAGCATCACCAGCCGATCGATGCCAATGCCTTCTCCGCCGGCCGGCGGCATGCCGTATTCGAGGGCGCGGACGTAGTCGTCGTCCATCGCGTGGGCTTCCTGATCGCCGGCGGCCCGATCGGCCAGCTGCGCCTCGAACCGGCGCCGCTGCTCCACCGGATCGTTCAGCTCGCTGAAGGCGTTGGCGACCTCGAACCCGCCGATGTAGAGCTCGAAGCGCTCGACGGTGTCGGGGTCGTCCGGCCGCTGCTTGGACAGCGGCGACACCTCCGTCGGAAAATCGTAGACGAACGTCGGCTGGATCAGGTCCTTTTCCCAGAGCGCTTCGAAGATGCTGCTCGCAACCTTCCCGGCGCCGGCGCCCTTGGGCGCGTCGACCCCGAGTCTGCCGGCGATCTGCCGCGCGGTGTCGAGCGCGCGCAATTCTTCGACCATCACGGTCACGCCCAGCTTCTCACTCGCCCGTTCGGCCGCGGCCTCGCGCAGCGACAACCGCCGAAACGGACCGCCCATGTCGATCGTGTGCTCGCCATACGGAAACCGGGTTCCGCCGATGACCTGCCGCGCCACCGTCGTCAACAGCTCCTCGGTAAACGTCATCAGCCGCTGATAATCCACGTAGGCCCAATAGAACTCGAGCATCGTGAACTCGGGGTTGTGCTGGGTCGAGATGCCCTCGTTGCGGAAGTTCCGATTAATCTCGAACACCCGCTCGATGCCCCCCACGGTCAGGCGCTTGAGATATAGCTCCGGCGCAATCCGCAGGTACAGCTTCATGTCGAGCGCGTTGTGATGCGTCGCGAATGGGCGCGCCAGCGCGCCGCCGGCGATCGGCTGCATCATCGGCGTTTCGACTTCGAGGAAACCGTGCCCCTTCAAGAAGTCGCGAATCGCCGTGATGGTGTTGGTGCGCGTCTCGAAGACTTTACGCACCTCGGGATTGACGAGGAGGTCGAGGTAGCGCTGCCGGTAGCGCACCTCGACATCCTGCAGCCCGTGCCATTTTTCCGGCAGCGGCAGGAAGCACTTGGCCAGGAACTGCAGCGCCGATGCCCAAATCGACAGCTCGTTGGTCTTGGTCCGGAAGAGATGACCGCTCACCCCCACCTGATCGCCGATATCGAGCAGCTTCGATAACTGGTAGTCGCGCTCGCCGAGCGCGTCCTGGCGGAGGTAGACCTGCAAACGGCAGCGGCCGTCCGACAGCACCATGAAGCTCGCCTTACCGAAGCTGCGGATGCTGACGATCCGCCCGGCCGTGGTCGTCTCGACCCGTGGCGCTTCCAGCTGTTCGGCGGGTGTGTCGTGGTGCGCCTCGACGAGGTCGCTCA
>JANOZI010001118.1:0-1861 GCA_031429375.1 Acidobacteriota bacterium
GATCCGGATGGAGCCGCTGCCGCGCGGCAGCGACTTCGAGTTCGTAATCGATATCTTCGGCGGCTCGATCCCGCGCCAGTTCATCCCGGCGGTCGAGAAGGGCATCCAGGAATCGCGGCTGCGCGGCTACCTGGCCGGCTACCCGGTGGTCGACTTCCGGGTCGTGCTGTACGACGGCTCGTACCACGACGTCGACTCGAACGAGCTGTCGTTCAAGACCGCGGGCTGGCTGGCGTTCAAGGATGGCATGTCGAAGGCGCACCCGACGCTGCTCGAGCCGATCATGAACATCGAGGTCTACGCGCCGGGCGACCATGCCGGCGACCTGATGGGCGACCTCAACGGCCGGCGCGGCCGCATTTCAGGCATGGAAGCACGCGGCCAGCTGACGGTGATCAAGGCGCAGGTGCCGATGTCCGAGATGCTCACCTACGAGCAGCACCTCACCTCGGTGACCGGCGGGCGCGGCTCCTATCAGATGGAGTACTCGCACTACGACGAAGTGCCGAACCACCTGCAGCAGAAGATCGTCGCCACCGCGAAGGCCGAACGCGGCCAGGTCGCCGAAGAGCCAGCCTGACGCTCGACGATTTTCAGATGTCAGATCTCAGATCTCAGATCAATTGCCGATCTGAAGATCTGAGATCGGAAATTAATCAGACATCTTAATTCTGAGATCTGAAATCAGTCCGTCTTTTAACCCATAGATCCACCCGTGCAGCTGGACGGCGTGGCCGCGCCGCCACGCGTCCTGCACGATGGTGGTGCGGCCGACGTTGCGCACCTGCTCGGCGACGTTCAGCTCGCACAAGCGGTCCTCGCGCTGTTGCGGATCGGCAATGCCCTCGAGCTCGTGCTCGTAGTCGCGCGCGACGTCCTGCACGTGCCGCAGCCAGTTGTCGATCAAGCCGTGCGAATCGCGGTCGAGCGCCGCGCGAATGCCGCCGCAGCCGTAGTGGCCGCAGACGATGACGTGCTTCACCTTCAGGACGTCGATCGCAAACTGCAGCACCGACAGGCAATTCAGGTCGGTGTGGACCACGACGTTGGCGACGTTGCGGTGCACGAACAGCTCCCCGGGGTCGAGGCCGACGATCTCGTTGGCCGGCACGCGGCTGTCGGAACAGCCGATCCACATGTATTGCGGCGCCTGAAGCTTCTCGAGCCTGGTGAAAAAATCAGGGTCGCGCCTGACCCGATCGGCCGCCCAGGCGCGATTCTTCTCCAGCAGGTTCGAGAGGTTTTCCATTCCGCTTCATTTTAGTGGCGAATAGGTTCGAGACCAACAACGGGCCGTTCCTGCGGAACGGCCCCATACCTCCGATGAGCAATGATCTTCGATACCACCATTACCGTTGATACGCTCCACTGAAGCGTCGGGCCACCCACGTCGTCATCGATCGCTGCTCGTGCACCACGGTGGTCTTGATCGGATCGATCAGCGTTCCGCCGAGCCGCGCGGTCCATGCTGCGATGGCCGCGGCGTCGACGAGGAAGCGATCGGAGCCATCCGGCAATCGGAACCTTCCTGTACCGATCGGATGGACGTGCCCTTCAATCCCGATGGTCGACGCCAGCCGCGCGAAGAACATTCCTCCGGGACGCAGCACCCGCCACAGCTGCCGGAGCATCGCCTCGAAGTGGCCGGGGTCGCGCGCAAAATGCAGCACGGCGCTCGCCATCACGACGTCGGCATGTGCGTCGGGAAACGAGGTCTGTTCGATCCGCTCGACGCGAAAGTCGAACGCTGGATTGGGAGAGAGTGACGCCGCCAGCGCCGTCACCTGCGCGATCGCGTTGGGATCAGCGTCGTTACCGCAGACCTCGTAACCCTGGCGCAGCAAGTAGACGAGATTGCGGC
>JANOZI010001119.1:0-2121 GCA_031429375.1 Acidobacteriota bacterium
CCGCCGGCCGCATCTTCCTCATCATCGTCGACGACCTGCACCTGGAGTTCCGCAACACCGGGCGCATCCGGGAGCTGTTCAAGAAGATTTCAAAAACCCTCGTCCACGAAGGCGACATGTTTTCGATCGTCTCAACCGGCCCGTCGTCGCTCGCGATCGATCCGACCTACGATCGCAAGATCCTGGACGAGGCGATCAAGAAGATCACCGGCAACGGCCTGAAGCCGTCTGACGTCATCCAGGGCTCCGAGGGCGCCGACGGTCCGAGCGAAGTCCGCTATCGCGCCCACGTCGCGTTCTCGACCGCCTACGACATGCTGTCGCAGATGGAAAAGATCAGCAATCGCCGCAAGGCCGTGATCTGGGTGAGCAACGGCTACGACTTCAACCCGTTCGCCGAATCACGCCTCGGCGAAGACCCGGTGTTCGGCGGGCGCTTCGGCCAGACGCGCGAAGAAGGCAAGCAGCAGCAGGATCAATTCAACAAGGGCAGCCAGTTCGCCGACGCCGACCTGGCGCGCGAGCTGGCGGAGATCACGCGCACGGCCAATCGCGCCAACGCCACGCTCTACACCATCGACCCACGCGGCCTGGTGGCCGGCGCCGACCTCGACGAGCAGCTGGATCCGGTGGAATACGGCGAGTACGTGCGGAAGTCGCAGGACAGCTTGCGGGTGTTGGCGGAGGAAACCGGCGGAATCGCCGTGGTGAACCAGAACAACTTCGACAAGGCGCTCAAGCGCATCGACGCCGAGACGAGCGACTATTACGTGCTGGGCTACTCGTCCACCAACCCCGATCCGCTCAAGCGCACGCGCAAGATCGAAGTGAAGCTGGTGAACAAGCCGGGTATCAACGTGTGGTCGCGGACGTCGTATTCGCTGCGCCAGTTACCGGTACAAACCCAGAAATAGGCGGCGTGCCGGCGAGGGCAGGCGCGATCGACTCCTGGATGCGCTCGCGCAGCCAGACCACCGGCTGCGGGTGAACGGCGACAAACGCCTGCCATTCCTGTTCGTTCAGGACGATCGAGATCACGCGCTCGCGGGTCGTTTCCATCACAGCCTCACTTTCAAATCAAAAACCTAGGGCATCCCTTCAAGGGGTGCCCTACGCGATCTTACGCTCGCTTGACCACGACAAAAATAGAATGATCGAATCGGAGGCATGTGTAGTTGAGATGGCTTGGGTACCCCAAGCCTCAAGCCTCAAGCCACTTATGGCGCCAGCTTCAGTTTCGGCCGGACCTTCTCGAACGCCTTGATGACCTCCTGCACGGCCCGCGGCGTGCGGCTCATCTTCGGATAGATCCAGCCGGTTTCGCGCACCAGCGACCGGCCCTCGATGCGGGCGCAGAACAGTTGCCCGCTCGTCACGTCGCGCGCCACCGCCTGGTAGGGAATAATCGTGATGCCGAGGCCGTTCCTGACGAGCGCCTTGATGATCTCGACGTTCTCGGTTTCCATGACGATCGGCGGCTCGATGCGGGCGGTCATGAAGAACTCGTCGACCGCGCGGCGGGTGTTCGAACCCGGCTCGAACAACACGAACGGCTCCTTCACCAGGTCCTGGGGCACGATCTTGCGCTTGCGCGACAGCGGATGCCTGGCCGCGGTCACCACCAGCAGCTCCTCCTGGAGCACCGGCACCGTCACGAGGTCAGGTTGATCAACCGGCAGCGTGAGCAGAGCGAGGTCGCCCGCGCCCGAACGCAGCCGCGCGAGGCACTGCTCGGCGCCGCCCGACATCAGCTTGAGATCGATTTCCGGATGCTGGCGCTTGAGCTCGGTCAGCAGCGGCGGAAACACATACAGGCAGACCGTCATGCCGCCGAGCAGGCGCACCGTGCCGCGCAGCGATTCCTGGCTGTCGGTGATGCCGGCGGTGGTGTCTTTGAGATCCTGGAAGACGCGATGGCTCAACTGCAGCAGCGATTCACCCGCCGGCGTGATGCGAATCCGCCGGCCGACTCGCAGGAACACCGGCTCCTTCAACTCGTCCTCGAGCAGCAGGATCTGGCGGCTGATCGCCGACTGCGAGACGTTCAGCTTTCGGCCGGAGGCCGTGAACGAGCCGGTTTCGGCGATCGCCTGGAGAACATCGAGCCGACCGTCCTGATGG
>JANOZI010001120.1:0-2468 GCA_031429375.1 Acidobacteriota bacterium
CACCGCGTCGACATCGGGTCGCGCCAGCACGTCGCGGTAGTCGCGCGAGGTAAAGATGTGATCGCCCCAGGTTTCTTTCGCGAGCGCGAGGCGGCCGTCATACACATCGGCGACCGCGACGAGCTCGACACCAGGCAGCCGCAGGGCAGTGCGCGTGTCGTTGAGGCCCTGGATGCCGAGGCCGACCGTCGCGATTTGGAGGCGTTCACCCGGCGCCACTTGCTGATCGGAGCCGGCCGTGGTTTGCGCCGGCGCACCAGCCGGGGCGGCCAACATCAGTCCACTCGCGGCTGACAGGCGGATGAATTCTCGCCGGGAGGTTGTGGTCGTCATGGTGATGTGAATCCTCTCTCATCTGCGATCAGCGGCAACTTGACTGTTTCCCCGCCGCGCTCGGCCGATCGATCCGCTGCCAGGCAAATCTCCATCGTTTTCTGGGCGTCGAACACGTCGACCGTCGTCCGTTTCCGGGGGTCAAGGATACTCTCAACCAGGTCGTCGATCTCGTCTTGAAACGGATGATGGCTCACGTCGGCCGAGTCGGGCATCGCCGTGCGGATGCGGATGGCCGGCCGGCCGCTGCCGTCGGTGGCCGCTTCGAACCGCACGCCGGCCACGGGGTTCGCCGCGGTCAGCTCGTCGACGGTAACCGGCTCGTCGAGCCACTGGATCAGGTCCTGGCGCAGCGTCGCGCGGTCGCCCATCAGCTCTACCGAGAACGAGTACGGCATCATGAAGTCGGTGGAGCTGGTGACGTGGCCGAGCGCGCCGCCCTCCAGCTGCAGGTTGGCGACGATCGAGGTCGGCCACTCGTAGCCGTCGGTGAAGTGAGTGTGAAACGCGCTCACCGCGAGCGGCTCCAGGCCGGAGCACCACCGCAGCGCGTCCACGGCATGGCATCCGGCCGCGAGCAGGTGGCTGCGGCCGCTGTGGCGCGTCCGCACCCAGTCCCACCCGCCGTACCAATCGGTGACGCGCGACAGATACTGCGTGCGCGCAAACCGGATCGATCCGAGCCGGCCCCCTTCACGCAGCCACTTCGCAACCTTGAGATACGGGTTGTAGCGCAGCTCGAACGACACGATCGTGTGTACGCCGGCGCGGCGAACGGCGTCGCGAATCCGCACCAGCTCCGCGACGTCGAGCCCGGTCGGCTTCTCGAGCAGGATGTGCTTGCCGGACGACGCCGCGGCCACCGCCTGATCGGCGTGCAGGTGATTGGGCGTTGCGATCGCCACGATGTCGACGTCACGTGCCCCCAGTAACTCCTCGTAGCTGGTGGTAAACCTCGCCTCGGGCAGCGACAGGCCGTACTTTGCGAGGGTCGCGCGCGTGCGGGTCTCGTCGCGGCCGTGCAGCCACGTCACCCTGGTGTGCGGGTTGTGCTGAAAGGCCGAAATATGCTGCGACGCGCACCAGCCGACGCCGGTAATACCGACGCCAAGGCTCTTCTCAGCCACGCTTGTCCCCCTGTTCCGCCTTCGTTGTCAAATTCCTATGCGTGAGCCTAAACTGGCCCGGTCATGAAAGCAAAGCCCTCCACGCTCGCCGCGCTTGTGATTGCCGTGTGTGCCGTCCAGACTACGGGAGCCGGGCAAACGGCCGACGGATTTACGCCGCTGTTCAACGGCCGCGACTTCACCGGCTGGAAGGTGCCGGCCGGCGACAACGGCCATTGGCGCATCGTCGACGGCGTGATCGATTACGACGCCGAAAGCGAGGCTGAGTCAAAAGACCTGTGGACCGAGCGACCGTATCGCGATTTCACGTTGAAAGTCGATTGGCGGATCAAGAGCACGCCGTACGTGAATCCCAACGTTCCCATCATCCGGTTCGACGGCACGCACAAAAAGGATGCGGCGGGACGTGACATCACGATCCCGGTGCCGGACTCCGATTCAGGCATCTTCCTGCGTGGCAGCAGCAAGGCGCAGGTGAACATCTGGGGCTGGCCGATTGGATCGGGAGAGGTCTACGGCTACCGCACGGACGCGAAGATGCCGCCGGCGGTGCGCGCGGCGGTGACGCCGAAGCGCAACGCTGATCACGACATCGGCGCCTGGAACACGTTTGAAATCACCCTGCGGGGCAGCCGTCTCGACGTCGTGCTGAACGGCGAGCACGTTATCGTCAGCGCCGAGCTGCCGGGGGTGCCGCCGGAGGGACCGATCGCGCTGCAGCATCACGGCGCGAAGAAGGCGGGGGTGTGGACGGCGCCGCCCAGTCTCGTGCAGTTCCGCAACATCTCAATCAAAGAGCTGCGGTAGGAGTTTGTAGACCTATCTCACTCGCTCCCAGGTCAGGTGCCTCGATCGACACCAGCCGCGAGCTTCCGATAAATGGCTTTCTCAGTTCTGTCTGAGACTTGCCCTGGCCCTCCGCCACTTGCCAGGAGCCGCTCAGTGCGACAACGGCGAGAACCGCCACGACCGATGCAAGCCTTCTGATCATCGAAACCTCCGGAACCG
>JANOZI010001121.1:0-3219 GCA_031429375.1 Acidobacteriota bacterium
TGCCCGCGGCCTGGATTTGCGATTCGATCGACGATTGCGCGCCGGTGCCGAGCGCCACCATGGTGATGACGGCGGCGACGCCGATGATCATGCCCAGCATGGTCAGCGCCGTGCGCATCTTGTTGCGCGCCAGCGCCTTGATCGCGACCCGAAGCACCATCAGGACCGACATGGGTTACACCGCCTCCGCGGTATCGGGCAGGTTCGCGAGCTCGTCGGCGGCGGTGCGGCGACTCGTGACCGGGCGATCGGTCACGACGAGGCCGTCGCGGAACGCGACGATGCGCGTGCCGTACTCGGCGATGTCGTGCTCGTGCGTGATCAGCACGACCGTGATGCCGCGCTCGATGTTCAAGCGCTGGAACAGGCCCATCACGTCGATGCTGGTCCTGCTGTCGAGGTTGCCGGTGGGCTCGTCGGCGAGCAGGATCGACGGGTTATTGACGAGCGCGCGCGCGATCGCCACGCGTTGCTGCTGCCCGCCGGATAGTTGATTGGGATGATGGCTGAAGCGATCGCCGAGGCCCACCGCGGCCAGCATGTCTTTCGCCAGCTTGTGTCGTTCCGACGTTTTCAACGTCGAGCCGCCATAGAGCAGCGGCAGTTCCACGTTATCAAGCGCCGAGGTCCGCGATAACAGGTTGAACCCCTGGAACACGAAACCGATCTTCTTGTTGCGGACGGCGGCGAGCTCGTTCTTCGACATCCGCGAGACGTCCTGGCCGTCGAGAAAGTAATGGCCGGCCGTCGGCCGATCGAGACAGCCGACGATGTGCATGAAGGTGGACTTACCGGAGCCAGACGGTCCCGTGACCGAGAGGAACTCGCCGCGCGGCACTTCCAGGTTGACGCCGCGCAGCGCCTTCACCTGGTGCTCACCGACCACGTAGGTCTTGACCAGGCTCCGCGCGGAGATGACGCTCGTCGCCGGATCGGGCACGCCCGCCTCTGCCACGTTACCGGCCGCCACGTCCGGGTTGTCCGCCGCCGCCGGGTGGCCGCCCGCCCGGGCCGCCGCGACCCGGCATCAGGGGATTGCCCGCGCCGCCGCCTTGCGGCGTGCCGCGTGTCGACGCCAGGCCGGTGACGCCCGTCACGACTTCCATGCTTTCCTGCAACTCCTCCGACAACAACTCGGTGGTGGTGCCGTCACTGATACCGAGGCGCAGGTTCACCGGCTTCAACTGGCGATCCATGAAGAGCCAGGCGCGGCCGCGCGATTCAACCGGCGGCAGCGGCGCAAACAACGCATCGATCGTTTGCGCTTGCGCCGGTGCCGCGGCGCGGGGTGTCTTGGTGGCGGCGCGCGGCGTGATGTCGAACGCGCTGGTATCGGCGCCGCGCTCTTTCATACGCGCGATGAACTGCTTCTGCTCATCCGGCGACATCGTCTTGAAGCGCTCGAGCATGCGGCCTTGAAACTCTGCACCACCGGCACCGCCTCGTCCGGCGCCGCCTCCGCCTCCGCCAAACCCGCCGCGGCCGCCTTGTCCGCCGCCGGGTTGTCCGCCGCGTCCGCCTTGTGCGTCACGTCCGACTTGCGGGTCGCGTCCGCCTTGCGGGTCGCGTCCCGCGCCGCGATCCGCTCTCGCGGGCGATCCCGATCCGGCCGGACTTCCGGGACTCGCCGGAACGACCGGCCGGCCCGCTTCTGGTGCGACCGCCGTCGTCGGCGCCGGGCTCGCGTTGCCGGGCGTCATTCCCGGCCGCTGGACGCCGCCGCCGGCACCGCCGCGTCCACCGCGCCCGCCTCCGGCGAATGCCGTCGCTTCGGGCGGGGGCGTTTGATTGAGCGCCGCGAACACTTCGGCCGAGGGCCGGAAGCGCAGCGCGGCGTTGGCAATGCGCATGGCGTCGGTGCGTTTGGCAATCTCGATCTTGACGTTTGCCGTCATGCCCGGCTTGAGCTTGAGCGCGGTGTTCGGCACGGTGATGACCGTGCCGTACGTCGTGACGTTCTGCACGACCACCGGCTGCAGCCGGATCTGCGTCACGGTGCCGATAAAGTCGTCGGTGGGGTAGGCATCGACCTTGAACGTCACATGCTGGCCAGGACGAATGCGGCCGACGTCGGCCTCGTCGATATTGGCGTTGACCTGCATTTCCGTGAGGTCCGCGGCGATCACGAACAGCGTCGGCGCTGACATGCTGGCGGCGACCGTCTGACCCACGTCGACGCTGCGCTGCGTCACGATGCCGTCGATCGGCGCCATGATGATGGTGTGGTCGCGATTGACGCGCGACTGGTTGACGGACGCGTCCGATTGCGTGACCGCGGCCTGCGACTGGACGACCGAGGCCTGCTGCGATGCGACCGCCGCGGCGGCTGAGTCGACCGCGACCTTGGCCGAGTCAAGCTCGCTTGCGGCGAGTAGTTGCCGCGACGACAACTCGATCGCGCGCGCGTGCTTCTGTTTGGCGTCGGTCAGCGCCACGTTGGCGCGGTCCAACTCGCTGCGGGCCCTGGTGAGGTTGGCGCGGGCCTGGCTGAGGTTGGCCTGCACCTGCTGGAGCTGCGCATCGAACAGCGACGGATCCAGCCGCGCGATGACCTGCCCTTTTTTGACGATGGAATTGAAGTCGGCGCCGAGCCACTGGATGTTGCCCGACACCTGGCTGCCGACCTGGACCGTGGTCACCGCCTGCAGTGTGCCGGTGGCCCCGACGGTATCGACGATGTCTCCGCGCGTAATCGGCACGGTATTGACCTCGATCTCCGGCTGACCGCGCCGGGTGTACCAGGCACCAACGCCGGCGCCCACCACCAGCAGCAGCAGGACAACGATGATCGCTCGCTTCATGACTCGGTTACGTTCGCGGCGGCTCGGCCGTTTACGCTCCTACCAGCGTCGGATCGTATCCCAGCACGGGGCGGAGCCAGCGCTCGACGTCGCCCACGCCCATCGCCTTTCGCCGCGCGTAATCGTCGACCTGGTCCTGGCCGATCCGCTGGATCGCGAAGTAGCGCGACTGCGGGTGAGAGAAATAGAGGCCGCTGACCGACGCCGGAGGTGTCATGGCGAACGATTCGGTGAGCTCGAGACCAACCGAGCGTGCGCCGAGTAGATCAAACAGCCGCGCCTTCTCACTGTGATCGGGACACGCCGGGTAGCCGAAGGCCGGGCGGATGCCGCGGTATTTCTCGTCGATCAGATCGGTGTTCGCCAGCCGATCGCCGAAGCCCCAGTCGCGGCGCGCCTGGGCGTGGAGATATTCGGC
>JANOZI010001122.1:0-3162 GCA_031429375.1 Acidobacteriota bacterium
CCGAGAATGCCGTTGAGCGCGTCGTTCCAGTTGCTGCCCCATCGGTGGTCGTGTCCGAACGGCAACTCGGCGACACTGGCGAGCGTGATGCGATGGGGACGATCCACCGAGCCAACGCGGCTCTCGAGGTCCTGCCACGGATTGAGCGGCGCGACCTTCTCGCGGAAACGCGACCACGTGTAGGACGCCTGGATCATCAGCCCGTCCGTGAATCGCTTCTCGAGACGGGACAGCAACGCGTGATACGTGTTCTCACCGCGATACGTCTCGATGCTCAGGTTGTCGAACTGCGGATACTGGAGCAGCAACCGGCGGCGCGCGATGGTCGCGCCATTGCTGCCAGGCGTCTCGGGCGTCAGTCCCTGGAACGGGTTGGACACGACCTGGCTGAGGAAGGTCTCGGCGTTGTCGTTGCGCATCGGGCTTGACGTCCGGAACTGTTGCGGAACGAAATTGCGCTGCTCGACGAGGGGTTGGTGCGAACCCCTTTGACCCAGGTACGAGAGCTCCACGAGCCAGTTGTTCGCAAGCTGCTTCTCGACGCCGACGCTGTAGCGCCAGTATTCCGGGTTGGTCCGATCGGTCGGAATAATCCCGGCGGTTGTCCCCGAGCCAATGCTCGCGCCGAGGTTCGCCCGCAACCCAGGGGCGGAACCGTTGGGCTCCAGGAGCTGACCACTCGGCACGGGATTGGTCAGGTTCGCCTGGAACGTCAGGCCG
This sequence comes from Acidobacteriota bacterium, assembly GCA_031429375.1. GTDB lineage: Bacteria > Acidobacteriota > Vicinamibacteria > Vicinamibacterales > UBA2999 > 12-FULL-67-14b. Next base: position 721 of record JANOZI010001122.1, read on the forward strand.
TTGTCTGAGGTCACGGGCACCGGAGTCTGACGTGAGTAGCCCAGCTGATTCACTGGATTGCCGAGTCCCGGCACTGCGTTGATCTGGAAAGGCGCGATGAACAGGCCCGCGCCCCCGCGGATCACGATGGTCGGCCTGGCGGAGTACGTGAAACCGAATCGCGGCTGGAAGTTGTTGGCGTCGGCGTCCCAGACGTGGCGGTTGGCATCATCGACGTATTGGTAGCCGCCGAGCACGGCGAACTGTGTCGCGGTCAATGGCACGCCGGCAGGGGGATTGGCGGCGAATTGGGCCTGCGTCTGCGCCTGAATCGGATTGGGCGTGGTGAAGTCGAATCCGCGGGTGTTGCGATTCAAGGCCTCGGTCATCCCCAGCTCGAGGTCGTAGCGCACGCCAAGGTTGAGCGTGAGCTTCTCGCCGACGCGCCAGTCGTCATGGACGAACACGCCGTGGCTGCGCACGCTGTAGTCCTCCTGCGAACGCAGCTCGATGAATGACGAGTTCAGCGGAATGCCCAGCAGGAAGGCGGCAATACCCTGGCCGTAGTGATTGACGGCCGTGCTCGAAGCCCGCGTATACGTGCCGTCAAACGCATAAGCCCCGCCACGCCAGCCCTGGTTGATTTCGGTCTGGCGGAGCCCACGCCAGTCGTACCCGAACCTGAAGGTGTGGCCACGGTGGGTCCAGGTCATGGTCGGAGAGAACTGCAGGTTGTAAAACGGCTGCCGGCGGCCGGTGTTGAAGCCGCTCTGCTGCGCGCCGAGGGTGACGAGGCGTCCGGCCGCGGTCGGGTTGGCCGACTCGATCGAGAAACGAGGAATGTGCGGGTAACCGCCGAGCAGCGCCAGTGTGGCCGCCGGGTAGCCAAGCTCCGAAGGATTCAGCTGGCCGATTGGCTGCAGGTCGTCGTTGAACCGCAGCCAGCTGCCTTTCACGTCGAGGAACAGCGACGGCGACAACACCGCGGTGTGCCCGGCCGCGTAGTTGAAATTGAACCGATCGGTGCCACCGCGTGAGATTTCGACGCCGTTGATGGCGCCGGCAAAGTTGTGACGTTCTTCCCGGCGGAAGTTGCGGATAAAACGAGCGTAGGTCCGCTGTTGCGCGGTCCACTGATGATCGACGCGCGTCAACTGGAGATTGTACGCGTAGGTCCACGGCTGCTCGGCGAAGAAGTTGCCAGACAGGTCGACTTGTCCCGCTTGCGTCGCGTTCGGAAAATAGGTGAGCACCCGGGCGCCGACCGGGTTGATCCGGCTGGTGGGAATGATGTTGCCGGGGAACGGGTCCCGCGTCACCACGCCGTTGACCAGGCGCGCCGTGTCGGGGTCAAAAATCTGCACGCCGATCGCCAGCAACTCCGAGAAGTCGCCGCGGCGCATCCGCTCGCTCGGCACCGAGTTGGTGACGGTTTCGATGGTGTCATCCTGCAGTTTCTCGTACGACGCCATGAAGAAGGTGCGGTTGCGGAAGATCGGGCCCGACAGCATGGTGCTGAAACGGTTGTAGTCACGCGGCGTCACGCCGGTGCCCAGGCGTTTCGACGCAAACAGGGTGGCCGACCGGCTGTCGTCGCGGTTGTAGAAGGAGCCGGCGCCGTGCCATTGGTTGGTGCCGCTCTTGAGCGCGAGATTGACGTTGCCGGCGCCGGTGTGGCCGATTTGCGCATCGTACGCGGCGGTTTCGACCTTGAACTCCTGAATGGAATCTGACGGCGGCTGGATGCCGACACGGGCGCCGGAGACGATGTTGCTGGAGCCATCGATGGTGAACTCGCTGTTGATGGTGCCGCTGATCGTGAGCCCACGCAGGTTGTCGTTGTCCATCGGACGCTGCAGCGCATACGAGCGCTCGAACGAAGCGCCGGGAACCAGGCGCGCCAGGCCGTACGCCGTGCCGTCACCAAGCGGCATCTCACCGATCAGCTTGCTGTCGATCACCTGGCCCATCGTGGCGGACCCGGTATCGAGTAGCGACGCGTGGGCGACGACAAGGACTTCGGCCGAAACACTGGCAGGGCCCATCGTGAAATCCACCTGCAGGCGATCGCCGACCCGGACGTTCACGGTCTCGCGAACCGAGGTCTGAAAGCCGGCGAGCTCGACCGTGACGCGATAGATGCCAGGGATCAGAAAGGGCGCCGTGAAGAGTCCGTCTCCACTGGTGACGACCTTGCTGGTGGCGGTGGTGCCGTTGTTGACGATGGTGACGGTGACGCCGGGGGGCACTCCGCCCGAGGAATCCACCACGCGGCCGCCGATGCTGCCGCGCGAGTCCTGTGCGGCGAGAGCCGGCACGGCAAGCAGGCTCAGGACTGCGGTCTGAATCAAGCGCACGATTCGCCACTGCATGGTGTCTCCTGTCCCTGCTCGACGCAGAGGACATACTTCTGTTCGCCCATCATGCAGTGGCCCTTTACTCTGGGGGCGACGGTCGCCTTCA
>JANOZI010001123.1:0-2733 GCA_031429375.1 Acidobacteriota bacterium
CGCCTGCCGGCCGGCCACTCGCTGGTGCTGCAGATGCACTACACGCCGATGGGCAAGGAAACAACCGACCGCACCAGGATCGCGTTGAAGTTCGCGGCCGCGCCGCCGAAGACGCAGCTGTTGACCGCATCCTTGATCAACGGCGGCCTGCACATCCCGGCCCGCACCACGAACCACGAAGTTGACGCGGAGATGACGATCAACCGCGACATCACGCTTTACAGCATGATCCCGCACACGCACGTTCGCGGCATCCGGTGGCACTACGAGCTGGTGTATCCGGACGGCCGCAAGGAAGTGATCCTGTCGGTGCCGAAGTACGACTTCAACTGGCAGCACGAGTACGTCTTCAAGGACGCGCTGAAAATTCCCGCCGGCAGCAAGCTGCAGGCGAAGGCGTGGTACGACAATTCCGCGGCGAACAAGTCGAACCCCGACCCGACCAAGGACGTGACCTGGGGCGATCAGACGTGGGAAGAGATGATGTACACGAGCCTGACGTTCAGCATCGCGCCGCAGGCGCCCACGTCGGCACCAGGTCAGCAGCGCTAGTCGCCGGCAGCGGAGGGACGGTCGACCAGGACAAAGCCTTCCTTCCGCGCCGCGGCTGCCAGTCGATCGTCGAGGGTCACGAGCTCGAGCGACGACGGTTGGCGGTCGGCGGCGATAAAGGCTGCGGCCAACTGCAGCGCATCGGCGGCGCGCAGGGGGTGCACGCGGAGAAACCTGATCGCTGTCTCGCGGATGGCGTCGCCGGCCTCGACTTCGTGCCAGCCGGCGGCGATCTGTTTCAATCGGTCGTACGCCGCCGCGGCCGGCGCCTCATCGAGCGCGCCGTCACGCTCGAGGCGGGCAAGGGCTGACGCGCATTCCACCTGGCTGGCCCACCACACGAGCATGCCGGCATCTCTGGCGACGAGCGCCTGCATGCCGGCGGTGGCCGGCTCCTTCAGGACCAGCGGCACGATTGCCGACGAGTCCCAGAACTTCATCGCCCGTCCCGCCGTTCGTCGAGGAGTGCCCGCATGCCGGACGCGCCTCTCTTCGGTGCCGGCGGCGGCGTGGCTATGAGGGCCCGCGGCACGGCACGACGAGCGGGCCGAACCAGGCCGTCTCGCACGAGCTGGGCGAGCCGGCCGCTGTCGCTGCCCGCCAGGGCGTCCACGGGCTCGAGGCGGGCGACGGGGCGGCCGCGGTCGACGATCAGCACCGCCGCGCCGGCCTTGACCCAATCGATGAGCGCGCTGAAGCCGTTCTTCGCTTCGGTTATGCTGGCCTTTTTCACATGGCTATAATAGCCTCAATAACAACGCGTTTCAAGCCTCGATAACGGTTGGCACGCTCCGGCAGCCGGCTCGCGGTCAGCGCCGATTCGTCACTTCCCAGCATCACTTCACGGCCCCGGCTCGGGGCGGCGACCGGAAGGCGGTCCACGCGGCGGCGCCGACGACCAGGACGTTCGCGACCACGACCGGCGGCGCCTGCACGAGCACCCCGTAGATCACCCACATGACGCCGCCGGCCATCTGCACGGCGCGGAGGGTCCCGGGTCGCTTGCAGAAGTACGACCCGACGAAGACCGCGGTGGCGGCCCAGCCCAGATAGTCAATCACTTGGCGTTCGCTCCTCTTCAGGCCACGGCCACGGCGGCGGACGGGGGCGGCGATGACTCGCGCACGGTGACCCGGTCGGTGCGGGCCTGCTCCCAGTCATGCAGCGTCAGTCCGTTCGCGGAGAACAGCGCGCGGATGTCGGCGGACCCCAGACCGAGAATCTGCTCGAACACCGGCACCATGATGCCGAAGGCGTTGTCGCTCAAGACCGTCGACTTCGCGATCCGGGCCAGTTGCTGGTTCTCGGAGACCGCGATGGTGAAACCGTCGCGGTTGTTGACGTGCAGCATCACGTGCACGTCGGAGCTGCCATCGCCGACGTAGATCGTCCGGTCCGGCGGCGTGCCGATTGTGCTCTCCAGCTCTTCGATGACGGCCACCTTGCCGTAGCCGGCCGGCACGCGAACGATCGACCGGACTTCTCCCGACTGGTCGTAGTCGAACTCAGTGCCATAGATGCGCTCCGGCGGCACGATGCCCGCCAACGCTGATTGGATCAGTTCTCGCGGCGCGGCGGAAATCACAAAGAACGAGAACCGGTATCCCGCGGCGCCGCGTTCGAGACACTCGACCAGGGCCGGAATATCCGATCGCAGGCGTACGAGCTGGCCCGCCTTGATTAAGTGCTCCCGTCGCACACCACGGAATTCGGGATCGTGGCGGATCAGGTAGGCGAGCTCGCCGCCCTGCTGGACCAGGTTGCTGCGAGCGAGGCCGGCAACCTTGTGCTGGAAATTCGATACGCCCAGCAGCTCGCTCAAAACCAGCCCGGAGTCATTGAAACTGAGCGTCTGATCGAAATCCGACGCCAGCAAGAAATGCCTATCGAGGGTCGTCGTCTCCGCCATGTCAATCACCTATTTGTTATATCAACTAAAGCCTGATGATAGCTGAAACGAAGTAACAATGCGTGTAAAGTTGTTATATCATTTAGGTATGCTACTCACCAATTCTGGTTCTCCCAAGTACCAGCAGGTGTACCGCGCACTCCGTCGGGAAATCCAGGGTGGCCGGTGGAAACCCGGCGATCGGCTGCCCTCCGAGGCAGAGTTGGTACAGCGCTTCGGCGCTTCACGCATCACCGTTGGCCGGGCGGTCCTCGACCTGCAGCGGGGTGGGC
>JANOZI010001124.1:0-9005 GCA_031429375.1 Acidobacteriota bacterium
GCAGGGCCTCCCCTCTTTTGACGCGCAAAAACGGCACTCTGCCAAAAAAACTCGCTAATTCGGTCAAAAATCGACACGTCAGACGCTTGTGTCATATACTGTCATCTGGGGCTAAGGGCGCCGACTTCGGCGTCGATAGAACATAGTAACTATAGTGGTGCGAGCGGATTTCCCCCTAGCCGCCTGACGGAGCTGAAGGATGTTTACAAGAATTACGCTCGTCGGTCTCGGCCTGATTGTGGCGGTCGGTGCGGGCGTGACCGCGCAGCAGTTCGTACCCCCGGAACCGTCTCTGAAATTCGTCGAGATCTGGCGGCCGACGAACGTCGCGGGACCCACCCAAATCATCGGCACGGTGATCGACATCCGGCAGGTGCCGGTTGCGAACGCGAAGGTGCGGCTGCGGAACTTGCGCACGGGCAGGATCGAACAGGACACCGAAAGCGACGGCCAGGGCAACTACGCCTTCGCCGTCGTCGAACCAGGCAGCTATGTCGTCGAAATGGTCATGGCCGACGGCACCATCATCGCGCTGAGCAATGCGGGTGCGGTGGCGCGCTACGAGACCCTGCAGACGGTGGTGCAACTGCCCGGCCGCTGGAACGCCGTCGCCCGTAACGTGGAGATGGTCCAGAAAGTCTCCGACTTCGTAGGCCTGAGCTCGGCCTTGACGATGACCGCGACCACGCTGACCATGGCCGTCGAGCAAAACATTAGGCCGCTGGATCCGGGCGAGCCGGTTTCACCCTAGTCACGCGCCGCATGTCGAACGAATCACAGCCGGCACGATCAGCCGCGCCGGCGCCATCACCTCCCGGGCGCGGCTTGCCCGCGACGCCGGAGCCGCATTTGTTCGATCGCCTCTCGGTGCTCTACAAGTACCGATGGGCCGCGATCGGGGTGTTCCTCGCGGTGGTGGCATGGGTGATGGTCGACAGCTACACGCGCCTGCCGATCTATCGCGCCACGGCGCGCGTCCTGATCGAGGACGCCAATAACGACATCGCGACCCCGTCGGAGATTTCGCGGCCGGTCAACATGGTGGACCCCGAAATCTATATGCAGACGCAGCTGCGCATCATCCGCGGCCGCGACCTTTCGCAACGCGTCGCGAAGAAGCTCGATCTGGATAAGGTCGCCGAGTTCAACGGCCAGGGGCCGAAGCCGACGCAGCTGGCGCGCGGCATTGCAACCGTCAAGTACTACGCGATGTGGCCATACCGGCTGATCACGTCATCGTCCTCCGCGCCGCCGGTGCTGCCGCCGTTGGGCGATGACGAGAACACCGGCGACCTGGCGCAGCGCTTGATGTCGCGCGTGAACGTCGTGCAGGTCCGCGGCAGCCAGCTGGTCGACCTCACCTACGACGGGCCCGACCCGGTGTTCGCGGCCCGCGCCGTCAACACGTATGCGGACGAGTACGTGTCGGAGAACCTGTCATTGAAGGTTCAGACCCTGGAGAAGAGCGCCGAGTGGCTCAGCGGCGAGGTCGAGCGCCAGGGCCGCCTCGTGCAGGCCAGCGAGCTCGCATTGGCGCAGTATCGCGAAAAGCAGGATGCCGGCGCACTCGACAGCAGCCAGAACATCGTCGTCGCCCGCCTGACGCAGCTGAACGAGGCGCTGACCAAGGCGCGCACCGAGCGCATCCAGAAAGAAAGCCAGTGGCGGCAGATCCAGGCCGCGGGCAAGGATGTGGAATCGATCTCGTCGGTCATCGCCAACCCGGCGGTGCAGAACCTGCGGACGCAGCTCAATAGCCTGCAGCAGGATCGGTCGCGCGTGTCGGAGCGCTACGGCGAGAAGCATCCTGAATTCATCAAGGTCACCACCCAGCTTGCCAACACCGAGCGGCAGCTCGAAGCCGAAATCACCAAGGCCGTCCAGAACGCCAAGAACGAATACGATAGCGCCGTCACCCAGGAGCGCGTGATCAACGAGTCGCTCAACGAATCGAAGTCAGCCGCCACCAACCTGGGCCGGAAGGGCGTGGATTATTCGGCGCTGCAGCGCGAGGCCGAATCGAACCGCTCGGTCTACAGCCAGTTGCTGACGCGCGAGAAGGAACTGCGGGTCGTCGCCAATAGCCGCACCAACAACATCCGCGTCGTCGATCGCGCGCAGGTGCCGGTGGACCCCATCACCCCGAACCATCGCCGCGACTGGGCCTACGCGGTCGCCCTCGGGCTGGCCCTCGCGCTGGGCATGGCCTTCGGCATCGATTACCTCGACGACACCGTCAAGACGCCTGAAGACGTCACGCGCCGGCTCAAGCTGAAGTTCCTCGGGCTCGTGCCAATTGTCGCCGGCGATCGCCACCCGTTGATTTCGGGCCCGGTGCCGCACGACTTCGGCGAGGCGTATCGCTCGATCCGCACCGCGCTGGCCGGGCAGTTCCCCGGCGACGGCGCGCGCGTCGTGGCGGTCGCCAGCTCGCAGCCGCTCGAGGGCAAGACCACGACCGCCGTGAATATCGCGATGGCGCTGGCGGTGGGCGGCGCGCGGGTGCTGCTGATCGACGCCGACATGCGCCGTCCGAGCGTGCACAAGGCGCTGCGCATGACCAACGATCGCGGCCTGTCGCAACTGCTGGCGGGCCAGGCGCGCATGCGCGAAGTGGTGCAGCGCACGCACGACCCGAACCTGCTGGCCATCACCGCGGGCCGCACCCCGGCCAACCCGTCGGAACTGCTCGCCTCCGATCGGATGCGCGCGCTGCTGACCGGTCTCGAGACCGGACCCTTCGACTGGATCATCATCGACACGCCGCCGGTGCTGGCCGTGACCGACGCCGTTATCCTGGCGCCGCTGGTCGGCGCGGTGGCATTCGTGATCGGCGCGGAAATGACCCGTTGGCGCCTGGCCGAGCGCGCCGTGGAGACGCTGTTGAGCAGCAACCCGCGCCAGGTGTTAGCGGTGCTGAACAAGGTCAACTTCGGCCGCAACAAGTATTACTACTCGCGTTACTACGGCCACCAATACAAGAACTACTACGCCGAGTCACCTGCGGCCTGACCTGTGCAGCGGGCGCTGCTCCTTTCTCTCGTTGCTGTTTCCTACCTCCTCTTCGCGGGCGGCCCGCGTTGGACTCTCGGTCCTCTGCTCCTGCTGGCGGTCGCCGGCGTGGTGGCCGAACCGCGCCGGACGCTGCACTTTCCCGAGGCATGGCGCCGGCTCGATGCGTCGCTCGCGGTCATCGTGCTCGCCATCCTCACCCAGCTGATTCCCCTGCCGGCCGCGGTGCTGGCGGTGGTCTCACCGCACACGCTGGACGTGCGCCGCGCGCTGCGCTTTTCATCGCTCGGGGCGCCAGAACCCCGTTGGGCGGCCGTCACGCTCGATCCCGCCGCCACCGCATACGCGCTCGGCACGGTCGTGCTCGGCATCCTCAGTTTCTGGATCGCGCGCGCGCTCTTTGCCGCCGGCGGCAGCTCGCGGAAGTTCTGCCGCGCGCTGGGCGTGTTGGGGGCCGCCGCGGCACTCGCCGCCATGGTACAGAAGGCCGTCGCCCCGACGCTGGTACTGGGCCTCCTTCAGCCTGAAGCGCGCAGCACGAATCCGCTGGGCGCGTTCACGAACCGCAATCACTTTGCGGCGTGGCTGTTGATGATCACCACGGTGGCGTGCGGCTATTTGATCGCGCACCTGCGGATCCATCCGGCGTATCACCAGCGCGGCCGCGTGTTCCTCAAGCAGTTTCTGAGCTCCGGCGCGCTGCCGACGGCAGCCGCGGCGCTCGTGACCCTCGGAGTGCTCTTCCTCACGCTGTCGAGGTCCGCAGTAGCCGGCCTTGGCGCCGCCGGTATTACGGGCTGGCGAGCCGGACGCCCGCGCATGCAGATCGAGCGGACCAGCCTGCCGACCCTGTTCGGCGCGTTCGGGGCCGCCATTCTCATGTTCGTCATGTTCATCGATGTCGATGGCTGGGCGGCGCGCTTCGAGCAAAGCCTGAGCCCGGGCGCGGGGGGGTTCAGCCGCACGGGCATCTGGCGCGAGACCATGCCGATCATCGCCGACTTCCCGCTGGCCGGCAGCGGCGCCGGCACCTATGCCGGCGCGATGAGCCACTACCAGCAGACGCGGTACTGGGTCGGGTCGATGCAGCGCTGGGCCCTTTTCAACAACGCGCACTCGCACTACGTCCAGGTTGCCGCGGAAGGCGGGCTGCTGCTGACGGTCCCGGTGCTCTGCGCGCTCGTGTTGCTGTGGACGCTGGGCCGCCGCGCGTTGCGCGGCGACAAGGGTGAAATGTTCTGGGCGCGGGTCGGCGCGGCAGCAGGTCTCGTCGGGCTGGCGGTGCAGAGCATCTGGGAAGTCGCGCTCACGATGCCGGCCAACGCCGTGCTCTGCGGCGTGCTGGCGGGACTGCTGATCTACAGGCGCGCACCGGCGGCCGTGCCCTCGACGACGGGTAGTGTTCAGCCCGCCGTTCGGCCGAGGAGGGCGTAGCCCCAATGCTGATCGTCGGTCTCAACTGTTACCACGGCGACGTTGCGGCCGCGGTGCTGCGCGACGGCGCGTTGATCGCCGCACTGGAAGAGGAGCGCTTCTGCCGCATCAAGCACGTGGCCGGCTTTCCGGCGCAGGCGATTGCGACCGGGCTCGCGATGGCGGGCGCGACCTCGGCCGATGTCGACCTGTGGGCGATCGCGCGCGGCCGGCGGGTCCACCTCTTTCAAAAAGCGCTCTTCGGGCTGACGCATCGGCCCGGCGCCGCCCTCCTCGGCCAGTATCGCAACACCGCGGGCAAGAGCGCTGCAATTCCGGCCGTGATTGCCGAGACCTTCAACCTGCCAATGGCGACTGTTGAATCGCGCGCGCGGTTCATCGAACATCATCCCGCGCACCTGGCGAGCGCGTTTCGCACCAGCGGGCTCGCCGAGGCCGCGTGTTGCGCGATCGACGGGTTCGGCGACTTCGTCAGCGTCTCGATTGCGCACGGGCGAGGCGGCCGGCTCGACGTACTGGATCGCGTCTACTTCCCCCACTCGCTTGGCATTCTGTATCTGGCGATCACGCAATACCTGGGGTTCAAGAAATACGGTGACGAATACAAGGTCATGGGCCTCGCGCCGTACGGAAAACCGGCCCATGCCGATGCGATCTCCCGGCTGGTGCGGCTCGACGCCGGCGGCGGCTTCCGGCTGGACCTCGATTACTTCCGGCACTGGACCGGCGAGATGACGATGAGCTGGGAGTCGGGCGAGCCGGTGGTGCCTGATGTCTACACGAATCGTCTGATCGAGTTGCTGGGTCCCGCGCGCCGTTCGGATGAACCGGTCGAGTCCCGTCACGAGGACCTCGCCGCGTCGGTGCAGCGGGTGTTCGAGGATGCCGCGTGTCACGTGCTGCGCGGGGTCCACGCGCGCATTCCGGTTGACGCGCTCTGCCTCGCCGGCGGCTGCGCGATGAACAGCGTGGCCAACGGCAAGATCCGCACGAACACGCCGTTTCGCAACGTCTTCATCCAGCCGGCGGCCGGTGACAACGGCACGGCGCTCGGCGCCGCCCTCGAGGCGTGGCATGCGTCCGGCCCGCGGGCGACCGGCCCGCGCATGGAGCACTCCTATTGGGGGACCGAGTACGATGCGGCCGCGGTTGCGGCAGTGATTCGCGAGAGCGGCGTCGTCGAACAAGGGCGTTGCACGTGGACGACATTGGAGGATGAGCCGGAGCTGTGCCGCGCCACCGCCACGCGGCTGGCCGAGGGCGACATCGTCGGCTGGTTCCAGGGCCGCATGGAATGGGGCGCGCGGGCGCTCGGCAACCGCAGCATTCTCGCGGACCCGCGCCGCCGCGACATGCGCGACATCATCAACCAGAAGATCAAGTTCCGCGAGCGGTTCCGGCCGTTCGCCCCGTCGATTCTCGCGGAAGCGATCGACGAGTATTTCGTGGATGCGGTGCACGACCCGTTCATGATCCAGGTCTATCCGGTCCGGCCCGAGAAACGGGACGTCATTCCGGCGGTGACGCACGTCGATGGGTCGGGGCGCCTCCAGTCGGTGAGCCAAACGAGCAATCCGCGGTATTGGGCGCTGATCCGGGCGTTCGCCGACCAGACCGGCGTGCCGGTACTGCTCAACACCTCCTTCAACGAGAACGAGCCCATCGTCGAACAACCGGCGCAGGCGCTCGATTGTTTTCTGCGGACCGACATGGACGTGCTCGTGATGGGTCCGCACGTGCTGCGGAAACCGCGCTGATGGCGGATGCCACCGCGCCTCCGATACGGGTCTGTTACTTCAATCGATCGTATTGGCCCGACACCGGCGCCACCGGCCAGCTGTTGACCGAACTGGCGGAAGATCTCGTGGCGACGCATGGCTTCGACGTCACGGTTGTCGCCGGCTGTCCGCTTGGCGACGCGATGGGCGGCGCCGGCCGGCCGCGATCGAGCGAGATCCGCAACGGCGTGCGGATCGTGCGGGCGTCCGGCACCACGTTTACACCGGGCCGGTTCGTTGGGCGGGCTTGCAATTACGTCACCTATTTCCTGTCGGCGCTGTGGACCGCGTTGTGGCTGCCGCGGCCGGACGTCGCGGTGGCGCTGACCGATCCGCCGATCATCGGGCTGGCGGCGCTCGCCGCGCGGCCCCGCCACGGGATGATCTTCTACTGCCAGGACATTTTTCCGGAAGTCGCGGCGCTGCTGGCCGATTTCCACAGCCCGGTGATCAATAGCATTCTCGATCGGCTTAACCGTTTTCTGCTGCGCCGCGCCCGCCGCATCATCGCGCTGGGCGATACGATGGCCAGCCGGTTGATCGAGGGCAAGGGCGCCGACCCGAAGCGGATCACCGTGATCGCGAACTGGGCCGACACCGCGGCGATCGTGCCGTCCGAGAAGAACAACCCGTTTGCCGCCGCTCACGATCTCGTCGATCGCTTCGTCGTGTTGCACGCCGGTAACATCGGCATGTCGCAGAACCTTGATGTGATCGTCGACGCCGCCGAACGGCTGCGCGGCCGGCCGGAGATCCTGGTGCTGTTCATTGGCGATGGCAATCGGCGGACGGCGCTGGAGGCCATGGTCGCGGCGCGGGGTCTGAGCAACGTCCGCTTTCTCCCATTCCAGCCGCGCGATCAGCTGCGATGGACGTACGCGTCGAGCGACCTCTGCCTGGTGTCGCTCAAGCCGGGACTGGCGGGCTACATCGTGCCGAGCAAGCTCTATCCGATCCTCGCCGCGGGCCGGCCGTACGTGGCGGCCGTTGAAGGCTCGAGCGAGGTCGCGGCGCTGACGGCGCGGCACGAGTGCGGCGTCGTGGTGACGCCCGGCGATGCCGCGGCGCTGGCAGAGCAGATCCTGTTGCTCGAGGCCGACGGCGGGCGGCGGGTCGCGATGGGTGACAACGCGCGGGCGGCATCGGCGCTGTATGCGCGCGATCGTCAAGTCGCAGCGCATGCCCGGATCATTCGCGACGTGGCGGGGGACAAGCTTTGAGCGCCGTGGCCGCGACCGGCCTGTATAATCGTCACGCATGATCGATGTCGTGATCATTGGCGGCGGGCCGGGCGGGATGTCCGCCGCGCGTGCCCTTGCCGCCAACGGCTGGGCGGTGACCGTCCTCGAAGAGCACGATCAGATCGGCACCCCCGTGCATTGCACCGGCGTGCTCGCAGCGGACGTGATCGACTCGATGCACGTGCCGGCCGAAGCGGTGCTCAATCCGCTGTCGACCGTCAAGTTCGTCGCCCCCGCCGGGCACGCCTTCGAATACACCACGGCGACGACCGAAGCCGTCGTGATCGATCGCATGGTCTTCGACACGGAGCTGGCGCAGCGCGCCGCGCTGGCGGGCGGGATCATCTCGACGGGCCGCCGCGTCACCGCGCTCGAAGTCAGCGACGCTGCGGTGCAAGTGACGTTCGCCGGCGGGGAGACCCTCCATGCCCGCGCCGCCATTCTCGCCTGCGGCGCCAACTACACCTTTCAACGCCGGCTCGGCTTCGGCATGCCGTCGACGTTCCTGCAGTCGGCCCAGATGGAGCTGCCCGCCGATCGCCTCGGCGACGTCGAAATCCACTTCGGATCCGAGATTGCGCCGAAGGGCTTTGCGTGGGCCGTGCCGGTGCGGCGGCCGTCGGGCACCTTTGCACGCATCGGCGTGATGGCCGAAGGCGATGCCGGCGCGTATTTTTCGCGCATGCTGGCGCGGGTGCGCGACCGCTGGTCGATCGCCCCGTCCGACATGGCAGTTCCCCGCCGGCGCGTGCTGCCGCTCGGCAGCGTGCGTCGGACCTATGCGGATCGGGTGTTAGCGGTGGGAGATGCGGCGGGGCTGGTCAAGCCGACGACCGGCGGCGGGATTTACTACAGCGTCGTCAGCGGCGAGATTGCGGGCGAGGTGCTGCACACGCAGTTGACGGCCGACCAGCTGTCGGCGTCGGCCCTGCGCGAGTACGAGCGGCGCTGGCGCGGCCGCTTCCAGTCGGAATTCAACGCGCAGCTGGCGCTGCGCTTCGTGGCGCAGCGGATGCGCGACACCGACATCGACGCGCTGTTCCACCTCGCCAACACCGATGGCATTCTGCCGATCGTGCGGGAGACGGCGCGCTTCAACAAGCATCGTGACTTCATCCTCGCGTTGCTGCGCCACCAGCCGGCCAGGCGCGCGCTGTTCGGCCGTCTCGCCAACTCCGCATAGGAAATAGCCAATAAAGAATCAGGAATAACGAAACTGCTTTTCGTTATTGGTTATTGTTAATTCGTTATTGCTCTACGCAGTCCGATGGAGCATCCGCTCGACGAGAAACAGCGACAGGATGAGCTCGGACGCCGATCGTTGCAGCGCGTAAAACAGTCCTGCCCTGCCGTCGAAGATGCCGCCACGCACGATGTAGCAATAGACAAACATCGCGGGCGGCGCGACCACAATTGCTTGTCGGACGCGATCGGCCAGTCCTAACGCTCCCGGCGGCGCCTGGCTGAGCTTCTCGGCCTCGAGCCGCATGTAACGCGATTGCGCCGCCAACCAGTGCGTGAGCGGCTTGCGGTCGTCGTG
>JANOZI010001125.1:0-1923 GCA_031429375.1 Acidobacteriota bacterium
GGCCGCGCTGGCGCACGACCAGCGGCTCGATGATGCCTTTTTCGGTGACCGAAGAAATCAGCTCGGCCAGGTCGCCCATGGCCTGGCGAGGCTGGTCCGGGTTCGGGTCGATCTGATCGATCGGCACCATCCGTCCGACCGGGGCGCCGGCCGACGCGGCGAGGGTCTCGACGTAGTGCGCGTCGTGTCGCATCCGCAGGTTGTCGGGTAATCCGCGAGGCTTAGGCACGGTCGATGACCTCCTCACACAGGCTGTAGTATTCGGCGGCGCCAGACGACTCCGGCGCAAAGGTGAAGATCGATTCGCGGTAGGCGGGGCTTTCTTCGAGGCGCACGCTCTTGCTGATCACGGTGCGGAACACCTTGTCGCCGAACACCTTCCGGATCTGCTCCTGGATGTCGCGCGCCAGCGCGGTGCGCTTGTCGTGCATCGTGATCACGACGCCCAGGATCTGCAGCTCCGGGTTGGGCCGCTGCCTCACCTTCTCGATGGTTTCGAGCAGGTCGTCGGTGCCTTCGAGCGCGAAGTACGACGACTGGATCGGGATCAGTAAATGGCTCGCCGCCACCAGCGCGTTGACGGTCAACAGTCCCAGCGCCGGCGGGCAGTCGATGACGACGTGGGTGTATTTGCCGTTGAGCGATGCGAGCTCGTCCTTCAGCCGGAACGGCGCGTCGAGCTCGCCGACCAGGCGCGACTCGAGCTTGGCGAGCGCGATGCGGGCCGGCGCGACCGCCAGGTTCGGCAGCGACGCCGCCGGCACGATCACGTCTTCGAGATGAATGGCGTTGTCGGTGAAGACGTCGTACATGCTCTTGGCGGCTTCGCGGATGTCGAGGTACGACATGCTGCTGTTGCCTTGCGGGTCGAGGTCGATCAGCAGCGTCGGCTTGCCCCGCATGGCCAGCGCGGCCGCAAGGTTGATGGCGGTGGTCGTCTTACCGACGCCGCCTTTCTGATTGGCAATGGCGAGAATCATCGAGCAGGAATGTGCGGTCTCCTGCATTCTAGGAGGGCTGGCGCAATAACGCAAACTTTGGGCAAATGCCGGAGAGCCGCGGTGCCTTGAAGGAGCGAGGCGAACGCAGGAAATTCAGCAGGTTAAAACGAGAACGAACAGGCACTTACGGGCATTGTCGGCCCGCCGACATACGGGAGTTCAGAGTGCAGAGTTAAGAGTTAAGTTAAGAGTTAAGAGTTAGGCGTCGCGTCTGAACTCTTAACTCTGAACTCTGAACTCTAAACTGACAAGCTACATCTTGTATTTCCCCATGTCGTCGGGGTCGAGTTGTTCGAGCCACTGCTGCAGCCGCTCGCTGTCCTGCTTCTCGTTCGACAGGTCCACGGTCTTGGCGTTGTCGATCACCTTCTCTTCGACCAGGATCGGGGCGCGGGTGCGGAGCGCGAGGGCGATGGCGTCGCTGGGACGGGCGTCGATCGCGACCGGGCCGTTCGCCGTCATGAGGTGGATCATCGCGTAAAAGGTGTTCTCCTTCAGGTCGCACACCACGATCCGATCGACCGTGGCCTGCAGATCCTGGATGATGTTGCGCAGCAGGTCGTGCGTCATCGGGCGCGGCGTCTGGATGTTTTCGATTTGCAACGCGATGGCATTGGCCTCGAACACACCGACCCAGATCGGCAGCACCTTCTGCCCCTCCGAGTCGCGCAGGATGATGATGGGCATGTTGGTGATGGGATCGACCATCAGGCCCTTGATGTTCATTTCGATCATTGACTAGTGCCCCGCTTAACTCGGTGATCCGGCCGCCTCGCCCCACACGCTGTTGGGGCCCGCCCGCCGAATCGTCACATCCACCAGGCGCCCCAGCCAGTCGGGTGGTCCCGGGAAGTTGACCACCGTGTTGCCGCTGGTGCGGCCCGTCAGTTCCCACTCGCGGCGCCGGCTGGTCGCATCGACC
>JANOZI010001126.1:0-1861 GCA_031429375.1 Acidobacteriota bacterium
GATCGCCGTGGTTGGCGTTCAAGGATCGCTTTCCGTGGCTGCTGGCCAACGTCGCCGGCGGTTTGCTCGCCGCGTTCATCGCGAGCCGCTACGAGCGCCTGTAGGCGGAGGTCGTCGTGCTGGCGCTGTTCATCCCGATCGTACTCGCGCTGGGCGAAAGCGTGAGCATGCAGGCCGTGACGCTGACGATGCAGAGCCTGACGGATGGGCCGTTCGTCGCGAAGCGGCTGATGGTCGCGTTGTGGAAGGAGCTGCGCACGGCAACGCTGCTCGGCCTGGCGTGCGGCGCGGTGGTGGGGAGCGTCGTGTTGATCTGGCGCGGCGAGCCGACCGTGGCGGGCACCATCGCCGGGGCGATCGCGGCGTCGATGATCGTGGCCTGCCTGCTCGGCGTCGCGTTCCCGGCGTTGCTGCACGCGGCCAAGGCGGATCCGAAAATCGCGGCGGGTCCGGTCGTGCTGGCCCTCACCGACGTCGCGACGCTGCTCTTCTACTTCGGATTCGGTGCGCGTTTTCTCACCTGAGGCCACCCCGGAAAGGCGCGCGCGATTTCAGCGACGCTGATCCGGCGCCATTCGCCGGGCGCCAGCGTCCCGAGGTCGAGCCCGCCGTACTGCGCGCGGCGGAGCCGCGTGACCGGATGGCCGGCGGCCTCCAGTAGTCGGCGCACCTCGCGGTTCCTGCCTTCGGTCAACGTGATCACGAGATGGCTTTCGCGCGCGGATGCCTTGCGGACCGTCGCGGCCGCAGCGGCCATGCGTTCGCCGCCGCTGGTCACGCCCTTCACGAGCGTTGCGGCGGTGGCGGGCGTGGCTTTGCCCTCGACGGTTGCGAGGTAGACGCGCGGTACCTTCGATCGCGGATCGGTCAGCCAGTCAGCGAAGCGCGTGTCGTTGGTCAGGATTAAGACGCCGCTCGTGGCGAGATCGAGGCGGCCGACCGGCACGACGTGCGCGCTGAGGCCGGCCAGCAGGTCGAACACGGTCTTGCGTCCCTGCGGGTCCGACCGCGTCGTCACGACCCCGCGCGGCTTGTGCAGCAGGACGGTGACGGGCGACGGCCGCGCCTGGCCGGCGCCGTCGATGGCGATCTCAATGCGCTCGGGCACGACGGCGGTCGCGGGATTGGTCACGACCCGGCCATCGATCGAGACGCGCCCGCCGAGGATCAGGGCGCGGGCCTCGCTCCGGCTGGCGAGGCCCAGTTTCGAGATCGCCCGCTCGAGCGGGACGTGGCCCTTACGAGCGGTAATTGCCAAACTGGAGGGCGATGCCGAAGTCTTTCGCGCGCAGGGCGGCCATGGCGCCCTGCAGTTCGTCCTTGGAGGGCGACGACACCCGCAGCTGGTCGGCTTGAATCTGCGCCTGCACCTTTTTCATCTTGAGATCCTTCAGGTGCTTGACGATGTCGCGCGCGGCGTCGCTGGGAATGCCCTGCTGCAGGGTGATCACCTGCTTGACCGTGCTGCCGGAGGCCGGTTGAATCTCCTCGCGTGTCATGTTCTTGATCGGCACGCCGCGCTTGATGAGCCGCGTTTGCAGGACATCCCAGACCGACTCGAGCTTGAAGTTGTCTTCGGCGGTGAGCGTCAGCGTATTGGCCTTCTGATCGAGGTCGATGGCGGCGCTCGAGCCCTTGAAGTCGAAGCGCTGGCCGATCTCCTTGCGGGCCTGGTTCACGGCATTGTCGACTTCGGGCAGGTCGATGGTCGAAGTCACATCGAATGAGTACGTCGTGGCCATGCTGCAGATTCTCGCACGGTGTCAGGGATGATTGGGGTCAGGTCACGAAAATCACACAAAGGGATGATCGGGGCCAGGTCACGAAAATCACACAAAGGGGATGATCGGGGACAGGTCAG
>JANOZI010001127.1:0-2654 GCA_031429375.1 Acidobacteriota bacterium
ACGCTCGAGCGCATACCCGAGCTGGCCACGACCGGCGCTCAGTACGTGTCGGTTGGCGCGCTCACGCATTCCGCACCGTCGGCGGACCTCAGTTTCGAATTGAGTCCTCTGGACTCGCCCTTCGACTCGCCGTCCTCCGGCGACCCCGGAGGACCGCTCGCTCAGGGCAGGCGCGCCTGACCGAGATGCCGCCCGAAGAAATCGCCGTGGCGCTGGACGCGCTGCGCGACCGCCGACCCGACGTGCGGGTCGACCTGCGCTGGCACGCATCGGTGACTTCGACCATGGATCTTGCAGTTGCGTTGGCGGCAGCCGGCGCGAATCACGGCGTGACCGTGTGTGCCGGCGAGCAATCGGCCGGACGCGGCCGCCGCGGCCGCGAGTGGCAGTCGCCGGCAGGGGCCGGGTTGTATTTCTCGATGGTGTCGCGGCCGTCGCTGGTCTCGACCTCGCTGCCGTTGCTGACGCTTGCGGCCGGCGTCGGCGTGCGCGAGGGCATCCGCGCCGCGACCGGTATGGTAGCGGACCTGAAGTGGCCTAACGATTTGATGATCGGCCGCCGCAAGCTGGCCGGCATTCTCGCCGAGGGAGTGTCGCTTGGCACAATCGCGCAGGCGGTGATCATCGGCGTCGGCGTCAATCTGCAACCGGCGGCATACCCGCCAGACGTGGCCGCGCGTGCGACGTCTCTCGAGGGCGAATTAGGGCGCGCGATCGATCGCGGCACGGTGCTGGGCGAAGTGCTCGCCGGGTTGTGGGACGCGATCGCGGCGCTCGAACGGAGCCGCGGTGGTATTCTGCAAGCCTGGCGCGCGGCCTCGCCATCCGCCTTCGGCACGCGCGTCGAGTGGGATATGAAACACGGCATCACCGCGGGCATCGACGACGCCGGCGCATTACGCGTCAACACCACAGAGGGTGTCGAACGGATTATCTCGGGCGATTTACACTGGACCATCTAGATGCTTCTGGCGATTGACGTTGGCAACACCAACATCGTGATCGGTGTCTTCCGAGACAACGATCTGATTCACAGCTGGCGGCTGACGACGATCCGCGAGCGCACCTCCGACGAGCTCGGCATTCTCGTCGCCAGCTTGTGCGATCGACACGGGGTCCGCCGCCAGGAGATCACCGGCATCGTCGTCGCCTCGGTCGTGCCGCCGTTGACGGCGACGATGATGAAGATGGTCACCGACTATTTCGGGCAGACGGCGTTGTTGTTCGAGCCGGCCGTGAACGGAAACATGCCGATCCTGATCGACAAGCCGTCGGAAGTCGGCGCCGATCGCGTGGTGAACAGCATTGCCGCGTTCGACACGTACGGTAAGGGGTTGCCCCTCATCGTCGTCGACTTCGGCACGGCTACGACTTTCGACGCCGTGTCGGCGAAGGGCGAGTATCTCGGCGGCATCATTTGTCCCGGGCCAAAACTGTCGGCCGAGGCCCTGTTTCAACGTGCCGCGAGACTGCCGCGCATCGACGTCACGAAACCAGCCCGCGTGATCGGCACCAATACGGTGGCCGCCATGCAATCCGGGCTGTTCTGGGGCTACGTCGACATGGTGGAAGGCCTGGTGCGGCGCATGAAAGCGGAGCTGGGCGGCGCGGCGGTCGTCGTGGCGACTGGCGGCCTCGCATCGGTGGTCGCGCCGGAGTCGAGCGAAATCGAGCACGTTGACGAAGAGCTGACGTTGCGCGGCCTTCGCCTGGTCTGGGAACGCCGGCAGTGATCGATGTTGATTCCTACTGCCGGGACCTCGAAGCGTATCTCTGCCGCAAGAACGACGGCCACCTGATCCGCATCGCCGGCCCGGCGTTCGAGCAGGTGCTCGGGTGGGCGCGCCAGGGCATTCCCATCAAGATCGCCGAAGCCGGCATCGATCGCTATTTCGAGCGTTACTATCGCAAGGGGCCGCGGCGCCGTCCGGTGCGCATCGAGTTCTGCGAAGCCGACGTGTTCGACACCTTCGACGCCTGGCGCCGTGCGGTTGGTGTTTCGACGGTCGCCCCCGATTCAGCGGGTGGGCCGGATGTCGCAGAACCGATCCAGGCCAGCGGCCGTTCCAAGCGGTCGCTGGCGTCTCGCATCGAGGGCGCGCTGGCGCGGCTGACCGTGCTGCGCGGCAGCGACAAGGCCGGCCCGGCGATCGGGGCGGCGCTCGATGCGGCGGTCCGATCGCTCGATGCCATACGTGCAGACGCGGTGCGCGCGCGCGGCGATGCGCGCGAGGCGCTGCTCGAGCAGATTGCCGGCACCGAAGCCGCACTCGTCGCCGCGGCGGCGGCGGCGATCTCCGACGCGCAGCGCGCGGCCTTCGAGAAAGAAGCGGACGCCGAGCTCGCGCCATTCCGCGAGCGGATGACGGCGGAGTCCTACACGCAGTCGCGCCGCGCCGCCGTCGAGCGGCTCGTGCGCTATCACTTCGGTCTGCCGGATATAGGAATCTAAAAGTGAGAAGTGAGAAGTTCTTTCTTCTGACTTCTGATTGTTAACTTTCCACTTTCAAAGGAGCACATGAAACGAGGCGACCGCCTTGAGCTGATGCCGGCAACGGGTAACAAAACTGCGTTGAACCTGCGGACATGTTCTTCAAATAGATGCCATTCCCAGTTTCAACCCCGAGCGACGCATATCCGGCCCAAGGATTCGT
>JANOZI010001128.1:0-4423 GCA_031429375.1 Acidobacteriota bacterium
TTCAGCATCGCGTTTGTAGGGACGGCCGCACGAGCGCGCGTAATAACAGCCGTCAAAGGTCTGCGACGGAATCTTCATTGGCGCGCCGGGATTGTACTATGGCGCCGCGCCTGTGCAGCAAGCGCAACGGGACATGCACACCCGGGGTCGTCACTCAATCGCCTGGACAGCGGCGCGTAACTCCGTGACATCGGACACGATGATCACCATGCCCGCCACCGGGCTCCTGCTGTAACTTGGCCGCGTTCGCAGCGCAGCGTCGTACGCCTCGTTTAGTGCGGTGCGCAACTGCTGGATGTGGACCGCCTTTATCGCCACGCCGGTCAAGGTCCCCGGGTCCGTATAGCCAAACCCGCCAAGGCCATACTGCGCCCGCACGGCGTCGATGCGCGTCCGCAGTTCCATGATGTGCACGGCGCGAATCACGGTGACGCCCGGGGTCAGTGTGGGGTCAGTGAACGGCACGATGGCTTGCGGTCCGACCGTGAAAGTCGGCGTCACGGCCGTAGTACCAAGAGCGGTGCCGTCAATATTGCGGAATCGCACTAGGACATTCGAGGCGCCGTCGCCCACATCCGGCGGCATCAGCAAGACGAACCGGCCATAGTCTGGAAGGCGCGTGATGGGTGTGCGGTAGGTGCCGCTGGACGGATCAAATACTTCCAGGTCCACCATTTTCGAGGTGGACGGAGAGGTCCAGTTGAGAAGGTAGTGCCTTCCCGGTCGGGCGCTGCCGAACGGCAGAAGCAGGTTCGCCGAGGACGTGGCTCCCCGGATCTGGACCCCGAGGTCCACACTATCCCCGACCGCCGCGTCGGCGCTGCTCGTAATGCCGATGGTGGCGTTACCCAGATTGCCGGGAACGGTGAAGTCGATGAAAGTGTCCGTGGTGGGCGCGAGATCCTGGATCGCCCCGTTTGCCGTTGTGATTCGGACAGTCACATTACCCGTGAAGCCCTGGCGAGCGAAGTAGGCGCGTGCCACCGAACCGGCGGTCAGAATTTGCAGCGGGCCTGGCGCCATGAGTGTCACGGCACTCGATCCCACGGCGAAGGTGGGAGACACAAATGGAGTGCCCACCGCTTGCTGCTGCGAATTCTTACAGGTGATCGTCACCCGATAGTCGCTCGCCGTCGCGACCGCCGGCACCTGCCATCGGTAATACATGACATTGGGGTAGTTGGTCGCGATCGCTGTCGTCACCCCGGGAGATGATGCGCGACCGTACGACAGGTCCACGTAGATACACGCATCGGCAATCCACGAGATGGTCTTGGTGCTGCCAACGGCAGCCGCCCCGCTTGGGAAGGAGCTGGAGATCTGCACAGGCCGGCCAAGATCCGCCGACTGGTACGGAAAATTGTCGAAGAAACCGTTGCCGTAGCTCTTCGGGGTCGTGCTCGGATTGCCGGTGACCGCAAAGTTGCTGTAATGGCTCCCGCCGACCCGAGTGCTGCCGGAATCGAGCGTCACACCGGCGCCCGGCGCGATCGACTGGGCGTTGCTTTCCAGGAAACGGTTGAGATAAAAGGCGGAGGTGCTGGTGCTGGCCGCGATGTCCAGTCCACCCTGTGTGCCGACCATCATATTCATGGTTCCGGTGACACCACTCGAGGTATTCGTGATGAGGCCGTACAAACCGGGTGATGTGACGAAGTTGTGATCCATGACCACATTCGAGCTGTTCTGGACGTTCACGCCGGCATTGAAAGGCGTGTTGTAGACGTAGTTGCCCTGGACCACGATATTCGCCGGATTCGGATCGGCGGTGATGTCTTTCGTGTAGATGCCGCCTTGTCCGTTTCTGTGAAACACGTTTCCCAGGATGTGGCTGTCCCCCGAGTCGAACAACTCATTACCGTGTTCCTTCTGGCCGGTCGCGTCGTTGCCAAACACGAGGTTGACGTTCGACTGCGCATTGAGCCACACCCCTCCTCCAGCAGAGTTAGGCCTGTCAATACCGGTAGAAATGATCGTGTTCTGCCCGACGTAGTTTCCCCGGGCGAGCCGAACGGGGTAGGGCGCCTCGCTCGGCGTCAGCACGATGCCTTCGACCAGGTGACGTTCAATGAGATTCCTCTCGACACGCGAGTCGACCGTGCCAGGAAGCATGATGCCGTGAAAGGCGCTGTCGGTGACGTGGTTACCAACAATCGACACGTTGGAACTGTTGATGACCGCAATGTTGTGTGTGCCCGTCGCGCCGACCGTGTTGCCGACGACAATGGCGTTGGTCACATTCACGAGATTTATGCCCAAAAATTTGGCCCTGAGGATCGTGACATTTTCGATCAGGAGGTTGTTGCCGTTGTCTGCGTACACGCCATGCGCAGCGCCCGGCGCGTTCACATCGGTGTCAATGATCAGGTCCTTGATCCGGAGATTCGACACGCCGGACGCAAGGATCCCCCACTTCGGGCTTTGCACCGTGAAACCGCTCAGCGTCACGTTGCTGGCCCCGATTTCAAGACCGACAGTGGCTTCGAACGGAGTGATCAGGCGTGTTGAGGCCGGGTTACCGCTGGCAGAGCGAATCGTTATTTGCTTCGTCACGCCGAACCGATCACTCAAGGTGAAGTGATCCCCAGTCGCCAGAATCAGCACGTCCCCGGCGTTAGCCGCGGCATAGGCGTTTACGAAGCTGCTTCCTCCAGCGGGGACGTTGATATCCGCAGCCATCAACGATTCAGACGGCGCCAGAACCAGCGTGGCGAGCACCAGCGTCATCGCCCGTAACTGGGCGACATTGAAGTTGGCAAGGAGACGAAGTCTGAAAAGGCCGTGCATGGATCCCTCGTATTGAGGATAGCTGATTGGTTGGCAGGCGCCGCCTTAGCGATCGGCAGCAAAAATCAGACCATGTTTACCGAAAAGAACCAGCCCGTCCGTGCGGTCTAGTCAGGAGTTCCCGAAGGAACTGACGGCGAGGCCTTCGACGAGAAGAAGACGCTGCAATTCGTTGTGCTCGTGTGGGAACCGCGCGGGCACCGGCTGAAGCCAGTGCGACCCGAACTGCCTCACGATCTCGTCGTCGCTCACGCACCGCCGGCGCTGCACATCCTGCCGGCGCCTGGTCAGGGCGGGGAGGTCCGACAGAAAACCGTAGATGCCCGACAAAATCGCGGCGGCCTCGATCGACAGCGATTCGGACTGCACGCCGCTCGAGCCAGGCGGGAGTTCTCCGTATTCGACCAGGTAGGCGGTGCGTCGCTGCGGTGTCGGCGCTATCACCTCTCGGGCCACCGCCAGCCAGCCACGGACGCCGAGCCGCAACAACGCTTTGGCAACCGGCGTCTTTCTGGTGACGCCTCTCGCCACGAGCGCTTTCTTGGCGGCAGCTTTCAGACGGCCCGGCGTGAAACGCCGGGCGCCCGCCGGTACTTCAGTAGCTCGACTGAGTGGAGTGCTGAGCAGCGCCCGATCGGCGGCCAGGAGGAGTGAAGCCGTTAACGCGCGCTCCAGCGACGTGCGCTCGAGCAGCTCGTAGATCATGCGCAGCGAGTTGCGCTCGTAGAGACGCGTTCGCGGTGGCTCCGGCCATTGGCCCGACGTCCCGTGGTGCTTGTGGTGGACCACCGATCGCGGTGAGAACCACACGGTGTGGCCGAGCAGGTTCAGCCGCCAGCCAAGCTCCACGTCCTCGTAATACGCGAACGTCCCCTCGTCCCACCGGCCCGCATCGACGAACACGGCTCGATGGACGAGCATCGCGCAGCCGCAGGCAAACAGCATGGATTTTTCCTCGAGCCGGAGGCTCTCAACCGGCGCGCCGTAGTTGAGCTGAAATCCCTTGCCCTGAAAATTCACCGCGCCATCGACGAAGTCAATCTCCGTTCCGGACCAGTCAACGATGAAGCTGGCAACCGACGCGGCGCCCCGCCGGCGCGCGGTATCGACCATCTCAGACAGCCAGTCCGCGTGCACGCGCGTATCGTCATTGAGAAAGACGAGGTATTCGCCGGTCGCAGCGGCCGCGCCGACATTGTTCGCGGCCGCGAACCCGATGTTCGAGGCGTTTCGAATGACCAGTGCTCCGGGGTACGAACGCTGCACCGCGATCGTCGGGTCGTCTGCCGAGTTGTTGTCGACCACGATCACCTGGATGCGGTCCGCAGGATAGGTCTGCTGGCGAAGCGAGTCGAGGCACTCGCACACATGCGTTGCGCCGAGTGCCGTCGGGATGATGATCGATACCAGCGGCTGGCTCGACAAGACCTCGGGCGTCGCGGGCCGCCGTCCGGTTTCCAACGACAGGGCACCAGCGCTGGCAGAGGCCGGGCGCGTCTCAAAGAGCTCGTCCAAGGCCAAATCAGCGATCAGGGCCTGGGCAATGCTTGCGTACGGCCCGCCGATGTCGTGCAGCGCGAGCGGCGCGCCAAACAGCGGCAGCAACTGCGCGTCGGTCCGTCGGCGGCGCTTCTGA
>JANOZI010001129.1:0-5744 GCA_031429375.1 Acidobacteriota bacterium
GCGATCCCGGTGGCACGCCACCGCGCTCTCGTCGCGTCGAGGCGCACCCCGTCGAAGCCTCGTTGGTAGAGGGACCACTCGAACTCGCCCACGAGCCGCGAGTCGAGGCGCTGGCGCTTGACCGCTTCGATCTTTGGTACGCCGCTCGGCGCTTCCGCGCCCGAGGTGTAGCCCATGCGGCCCAGCTGCAGATCGACTCCCGGAAGCACATTCGGGAAACGCACGATGGCGTAGCGGAGGTAGAGCTCCTGGGGGTTCTCGCGCCGGCCTCCCTGGTCGAAGTACAGGGCCCCGGTGCCGAGCGCGCCCGGGCCCGATGCCCCCGTCGGCAGACCCACCAGACCCACGTGCTGCGCGGCCAACGTGACCTCTACGCGCCGCCAGCGCCGCCGCGCCCCGACACGCAGGCGGTTGCCGAGAAACGTGTAGTCGGGATCCCCGCCCCCAGGCTGGGGCTCGAAGAAGCCCCACGACTCGAACCGCGTCACGTTAACTGCTGAGACCTGCCACGTTGCGGCGGGCGGGGCCGCCGGCGCAGCTTGCTCCGCATGTGCAGCACGGGCGACGACCACGCCGCTCAACGAGAGCACGAGGGTGAGGCGCAGCCGCAACGCCGGCGTGAACCGAGACCGAGGCATGGTCATGTCAGGCCCCTGGAGATCGTTCCGGCACGTGACATTGCCGGCACCGCATGCGCTCGGGAGACTCCCCTCAACGAGGTACGCTCCCGAACGTAATTCCGTTCGGTCCTTTGCCAACCTTGATGTTCCTGGTCACTTTTTGGGTCGCCGTATCGATCACCGACACGGTGTCATCCACGATATTGGTGACAAAGATGCGCGTGCCGTCATCGCTGGCGACGACGCCATGCGCGCCTCGTCCGGTCACGATCGTGGCCACCACGCTGTTGTTGGCGGTCTCGATCACCGACACGGTGTTGTCGGGATCGGTGTCCGTTCCTTGGTTGGCGACATAAACGAAACGTCCGTCCGGCGTGGCGAAGACTTGAATCGGATTGCGTCCGACCGCGACCGTGGCGATCTTCCGACGCTGCGCCGTGTCGACCACGGCGACGCTGTTCTCATCCCTCAATGAGACGTAGGCATGACGACCGTCCGGCGTGAAGCCGACCTGGACGGGCGCCTTGCCGACGGGAATTCGCGCCACTTCCTTGGATTGAGCGATGTCGATGACCGAGACGCTGTCGTCCTCGACGTTGGCGACGTAGATGTCGCGCCCGTCTGGACTGATGCGGAGGCCGTGCGGGAATTCGCCGGTCTTGACCGTGCCGACAATCCGTTTCCGTTCCACGTCGATGACAAGCACATTGTCATCTTCGGAGTTCGTAACGTAAGCCCGCTTGCCCTGCGCATCGATGATGACGTGCGCAGGATGGCGGCCGATCTCGACCTCGGTCCCGCTCGCCACGGCAAGTGTCTCGGCATCGAGAATCAACAAACGTCCGCGCGCCATGTCGCCTGGCTGGTTCATCTTCATCTGTGATTGATTGCCCGTCATGGCGGCAACCGGGCCGACCGCGAGCAAGCGGCGACCGTCGCGTGACACCTGGACGTTGTGCGGCGTAATCGGCGTGGCAATCTCGTGCATCTGCCCCGTGCGGAGATCAATCGCACTAATGGAGTTGCCGCGTTCGTTCGCGGTGTAGACGAAGCCCGTCTCTAATGCACGGGCAGGGGCCGCGGGCGCGCGCGGGGCCTGGCGCCGGTCGTTTGTCATGTTGCCTGGCGTCGTGCGATCCGGGCTCGAACACGCCGCCAACGCCAACGCCAAAGAAATAAACGTGACAAAGTGTCGGGCGTCGATTGTCGTCTTCATCTCAGTAATTCCTTCTCGTGGGTCGCAGCACGGCGCACGGTCTCACAGGCACGTGATTCCATGCCAGACGCGGCATTCATGGCGACGACGAGCGCATCGAGCCGTAGATCGGCGGCCTTCATGTCGGCCATCATCTTGTCCCGCTCGGCCATCAGGGCGTGGTCCTTGGCGGCCATGCCGGAAGCCGGCTTCGCCTGGTCGGGCGTCGCGTGCGCGTGTTCCTGCGGCGTCTGCGCAGCGAACCCTGGCACCGCCGACATCACGACCGCCGCACAGCCTGCCACTATCGCCGTCACGATCCCGTGCATTCTCATGTTTGACTACTTCTGAGTTCACAACTCGACCATCCATACTCGCATCGAGAACCGCGACATTGCTGTGCTCGGGTGAACACCGTTCCACCGCAGCGCTCGAGCTGGACAGGCGTCGGATCATCCGTATAGAAGATTCACGCGCGTGGAAAAGGCGACACGCGCGACCAGTGGGCATGTCACCGTTCACGGAAACCTGCATCTCTTGTGAAGAACGGTACTGGAATGACGCCCACTGTGAGACCGTACGACGTCGTCGCCTTCGGCGCCCACCCGGACGACCTGGAAGCGGTCATGGGCGGCGTCGCGGCAAAATTGGCCAAGAACGGCCGCTCCGTTCTTTTCGTCGACCTGTGCGACGGCGAGCCGGCACGTCATGCGGCTCGAGGGATTCGACAGGCGCAGGCGGCACGCGCCGCGACGATTCTTGGCGTGCACCGCATCACCCTCACCTTCCAGGATCGCCTGATTGGCGACAGCGTCCAGGCGAGGCTGGCTGTGGCGCGGTTGGTCCGCCTCCACCGGCCGAAGATCGTGTTCACCACGGCCGGGTCTGGCGTGCACCCGGATCACGCGGCCGTGACCGACATAGTGGTGCACGGCGTGTTCTACGCACGGTTGCCCAAATGGGATGAGCTCGCCGACGGGGGCGCACTCGACGGGACCGAACCGCATGAGATCGACCGGCTGTTCTTCGGGCATTGCCGCATGGAGCCCGCGTGGAGCGGCTTCGACTTCGCCGTGGATGTCTCGGCGACCTACGCGCAGAAGGTCGAGTCGTTGCAAGTCTACGACTCGGTGTTCAGCGGCGATCAGGCATCGCTCATCGACAAGTACAGCGCGGAGGACCGATATGTGGGGAGCCTGGTGGGCGCGTCGTATGCCGAAGCGTTCAAGGCGAGAAGCCCGCTCCTGGTCGACAGCCCGGAGGTATTCCTAAAGGCGCGGTTTGGTTGATCTCGATGGAGAGGAGCAACGATGGAAAATATTCTGACGGCGGTCGCACGGACTGAACACTACCTGAAGCCGCGACATCGGTCTGTGCCGAAATGACCGGTCGTCAACTTCCGAAGGGACGCCGCGGATTAAAACATCTTCATTAACCCGAATGTCGACGCAACAGCATGATGTCGGCGGGATGCACGGCGAGAGCTACTGGCACGGCACGCGTCGACGGAACGAGGATGACGATGACCGGCACCTACAGCGGCTCGAATTCGTGCACCGGGTCGTTCGTCAACGGCCAGATGACCATGGCGCGCCGATAAAGACGCCCCGGTGCCAGTGCGGAACGAGGACACGAGAGAGTGAGGGACGGGAACATGATGGGAAACACTTGGATGGGCGGGTTCGGCTGGATGTGGATTCCCACTCTGGTGGCGATCGGTCTCTGTGTGCTGGTGGTCTGGGGCCTGTTCGTGAAGAAGCCGTGACGCGCCTGCGGTATTTTCAGCAGCGCGGTGGAAAAACTTCGCGCGCCAGCGTCGCGACCATTACCCGACCCGATGTGATGTTCGAGATCGTCAAGAACGACGCATTGCAGACCGTCGCTCAAGAGGCGGATCGGCGGCTGCGGCTGGCTCTGGATCAGGTGAAGGGCCGGTAACACGAAGGCCACGGCGGCCGGACGTCACATCAACGCCGGCTCGATGCCGAGCGCCGCATTGGTTCTGGCGATCGACTCGTTCGCGTTCTTCTCGATTCCAGTCAACGCGCGAATGGCGTCGATCGTCTCCGGGATCACGATGGCCTGGTTGTCCACCATGTACGCGTAGAACAACTCGTCGCCCTGCACACGCAGCATGTCGGCCCACAACGCCACTTCGTAAAGATTGTCATGCGGACGGCCGCGGTCGGCCATGAGCTCTTTCACCGTGTTGAGAGCCACCAGGCCGTCGCTGATGCGAATTAGCGCGATTCGCGACGAGCCGCGAAAAGCATTGAGCACTTCGTCCTTGCTGGCGTGCCGCGTCATCTGTACCGACCAGTAATGCAAGTGCCCCACGGTCTCCGGCACCTTGACCGCCATCGTGACCACATCGAGATCCGGATCGACGCATTGTGCGTCTGGACCCTGGTGGCTCGGAATCTCCGGCTCCGGCACCAGCGTGTTCATGATTCCGCTTTCGTGGCTCTCCCAGGGATCGGTTGCGCGCCGCAACAGCGTGCCTCTGGCGCGCTGCAACAAGCCAACCCGCTTGAGCGCGGTCAGTGTCCGCACGATCGACGTCGTGTTGCACGACACGACGCGCGTCGCGTCGCGGTTGAGCGCGCTGGCATAGTTCGACTCGGCGACAAAGGAATGGCCGGTGGCCTCGTGTTTCTCGCCGCCCTGGACAATGAACTTCAAGCGGCGGCGGCGATAGCCGTCGATGTTCTTTGCGGCGACATGCTTCGGGGTGCAGTCGACGACCACGTCGGCTTGATCGAGCAACTCGTCCAACGTCCCCACGACGCCCAGGCCGACCGCGCGCATCCCGTCCGCGTGGGCTCCGGTGGCACCAAACAGACGAAAGCCATGCCGAGTTACCGTGCGCGCCCGCCAGTCCGTCACGACGTCCGACACCCCGGCCAGCAACATGTCGTCCTGACGGACGACCGCGTCGGCCACGCGCTTGCCGATCACGCCATAGCCGTTGACGGCGACCCGGATCGTTGCGGTTTTCGGGATCAGAACTCCACCTGCCAACCCAACCGGAAAACCCAGCGCCTCCGCAGTTGCGGGCCATCCAATGACTGCACGAGCGGCACTTCTGCTTGGAGGTGTAAATGCTGACCTTTCAGGATCCCGTTTTGAGGGTGAACAGTCAATCCGAACAAGGCACTGAGCCGCTTTCCGCCTTGGAGGTGCGGATCCTTGGTCGGCTCATCGGTGGGATCGAGCAGGGCATCCGATCCGCGAATGTTGGCCCACCGCTCGCCACGAACACCTCCCGACACGCTCACCGAGTGCTCGAGTTGGCGAGTGATCGACACGCCCAATTGGTACCGGTTCCCAAGTCTATAGCCGTTGTCGTTTTGGCCGAGCCGCACCGTGGATCCAAAATCGGCAGCCCGACCCCACGGCAAGACTTGTCCCAGATACGTAACACCAGGCAGGAACGAGAATGTTCCCGAACCGATCTGCATCGGATATTCGAGCCGCATGTCGGCCATTTTACCGGCCCTGACCTGACTTCGGCGTGGCTGCCGCGTCGGACGGCCCTGGCGCCGCCCTCTTGCCGGGCTGACGGACGCCTGCAAGTTTGGTGCGCTTCAGCATTAGCGCATTAATCGCTACCACCAGGGTGCTGCCGGACATCGACAGCGCCGCGACCTCCGGACTCAATACGAATGGGTAGAACACGCCCGCGGCAATGGGGAACGCGATGACGTTGTAGCCCACCGCCCACCACAGGTTCTGGTGCATCTTTCGCAACGTGGCCCGCGACAGTTCGATCGCGGCGACGATGTCATACGGGTCGCTCTTCATCAGCACGACATCGGCGCTGTCCATCGCCACGTCGGTGCCGGCGCCAATCGCAAATCCGACGTTCGCCTGAGTCAGCGCGGGCGCGTCGTTGACGCCGTCGCCCACCATGCCAACCTTCTTTCCCG
>JANOZI010001130.1:0-2478 GCA_031429375.1 Acidobacteriota bacterium
CTTGGCCATGTCGAGACCCAGTCCGGTGGCGGATTGCTTGAGCGCCGGCACCTCCAGGGCGCGTTGGTTGGCGAACATCGCGTCGTGCAGCTCCCAGTACTTGCCCTGCTCGCCCGCGCAGTGCGCGGCTTCGGCCGCCTTCGGCGCTTGCGGATGGTTCGGCAGCGGGAAGTCCTTGAACACGATCTTGACCTTGTCGCCGTAGGTCTGCCGGATCCGGTCGAGCGTCGGGTTGACGCGCGCGCAGAACGGGCACTGGTATTCGGAGAACTCGATGATCGTCACGGCGGCCGTCTTATTGCCGCGCACCGGATCGTCCTGTCCGACCGCGACGGTGTAGCGCGGCGGGTCGAGCATGATCTTGACGGCCGCCTTTTTCTCGAGATCCTGCACGAGCTGGGCGCGGGCCTGCAGCGCGCGATCGTTTTCGATGCGTTGCTTCATCGGCGCGCGCAGGTCGTCGAACGCGCGGCCCTGCACCTGGTCTTTGATGTCGGCGTAGAACTTGGTCAGATCTTCTTCCGTGACCGGCTGCGCGCGGCGGGCGGACTCCTTCTGCAGGTAGGCATCAGCGGACATCCCGGCGGCCTTGGCGGCCTCTTCGATCAGGATGTCGCCCATCAACTGGCCGAGCATGTTGCGGCGATTCTGGTAGAGCATTTGGGTGACCTTCGCGCGTTCGGCCGCATCGAACTCTTCCCACTTGTCGTCGACCTCTTTCAGCGTGACCTTGCGGCCGTTGACCTCGGCGACCACCTGGTCGGGGTTCGTCGCTGCCGGCGCAGGCGCCTGTGCGGCCACGCTCGGCGCGTCGCCGCAGGCGGCCACCCCAAGGGCAAGCGAGGCGAGGATGAGGACGGCGCGCGCGGGTCGAAGGACCTGTCCTGAGCGAGCCCAGCGGGCCGTGGCGAAGCGCGTCCGATGGGCGAGTCGAAGGATCATTTTGTGAGCTTACCATTCGCGTCGGCGCCGGGCGCAGCAGGGTCCGGCTCGGGCGGGCACGGCTCATAGCCGGGGCACGACAACACCGGCAGGGGTGGGTATTTGCGGTAGCGGGGATCGGTCAACGACCGCTCGCAGAGGTAAAACGTGGACCGTTCGCTCCGCACCACTCGGGAGTGGCGGCAATCGGCGCACAGCCCGGGGTCCCCGCCGCGCGGACTTTGCGCGGTGGGGTGGAGGCCGGGGTCCCCGCCGCGCGGACTTTGCGCGGTGGGGTCGAGGCCGGCAATTTCCCGCGCCGACTTTGCTAAAGTGGAGGGAACCATGATCCGGAGTTCCTCTATTCTCTGCGCAATCGCGCTGTGTGCCGCGACGGCCGTGCTGGCGCAGGACCAGCCGATCTTCAAGTCCAGCGTCCGAACCGTGCCGATCTATGCAACGGTGGTGGATTCGGGCGGGCGGCTGGTGCCGGACCTCGAGCGCGGCGACTTTTCGATACTCGATAACGGCAAGCCGGCCGAGTTGTCGCTGTTCTCGAACGAGTCGCAGCCCTTCACGGTGGTGGTGATGCTGGACACGAGCGCGAGCATGACGGCCAACCTCAAGCTGCTCAACCGCGCCGCCGAGCAGTTCCTCCTGCGCCTGCTGCCGGTCGACAAGGCGCAGGTCGGCGCCTTCAACGACAAGATCCAGTTGAGCGGCACGTTCACCAACAACCGCGACGAGCTGATCGGCGCGCTGAACGACCTCTACTTCGGCAACCCGACGCGCCTGAACGACGGCATTGCGGCGGGCCTCGACGCGCTCCGAGGCCTCGACGGCCGCCGCGTCGTCATCGTCTTCACCGACGGCGAAGACACTTCCAGCCGGCTCGGCTTCAAGACCGTGATGGAACAGGCGCGCGACGAAGAAGTGATGGTGTATTCGATCGGCCTCGAGTCGGAGTACTTCAACGGCGTGCGCGTGGTGCGCTCGCGGCCATCGCGCGACTTGAAGAAGATCTCGGACGAAACCGGCGGCGGGTATTTCGAGCTGCTGAAGTCGGCGGACCTGGCCCCGACGTTCTCGCGCGTGGCGCAGGAGCTGCGGAGCCAGTACTTGATCGGCTTCGCACCGGCCGCGCTCGACGGCAAGGTGCACAAGCTCGATGTGAAGGTGAATCGTCCGGGGATGACGGTGCGCGCCCGAAAAAGCTACCTGGCAGCACCCGACAAAGTCAGCTAAGTTACCTCACGAAGCTGACGGCAAGAATCGTGCACACCAGCAATGCGCCGGTCACGACGTCTACGGTACTCGAGAAATTCCAGTCGTAGATCCTGAACATGAGTGACCCCAGTGGTTATGACGGGGGGCCTACTTGAGAAGTTCCACTACCTTCGTCCAGTCGGAGCCACGAAGGATCTGCGCGATCAGCGTCTCGTTGCCGCGCAATCGGACCACAACCGAGTGCACCGCGCGCGCGGGCTCGGCGTTGGTCCCGGCAGCCGTCACGCTGAAGGCGTTGCCGGAGCGCTCGGACACATCAGGCGCCTGAAC
>JANOZI010001131.1:0-8785 GCA_031429375.1 Acidobacteriota bacterium
TGCGGTCCACCTTACCCGCGGTGCTGTGTGAGGCCAGCACACGCGTGGGCGCCTTCCCCTGCTCCACCCACGCTTCGAGGGCTGAGATCATGTCGAAGGTGTCCGGTCCTTCGCCGCCGCGGCAGTGTCCCATGCCAGGCACCATGAAAAGCCGTAGCCAGTCAGGAGACTGCGCAGGCGGCCTGGTAGCGCCGAGCGCGCTCTTGTAAAAATTGATGCTGGCCTGGGGAGCAATGCTCGGATCGGCCCAACCGTGGTAAGTCAGCAGCTTGCCGCCACGTTGGGCGAACGCGGTGAGGTCTGGGTTGACCGCCGCCAGCACGCCGTTCTTGGCGGCGTCGCTCGCGGCAACGTCGCGCTCGAGTTCGAAGGTCCGCCAGTCCCAGTTCGGGTTGTCGAACACGATGTATTTGAATTGATCGACGGCGGTGTCGTACGCCTCGGGCCCGCCGAGGAGGCGCGACCATCCGAGCTCACTGCCTGGCGCATACCCGGGAAAGATCAACTCGCCGGTCTCCCGGTTCTTTACCGGGGCCATCACGACGGTGGCGGCCTCGACTTGCGGCGCGGTGAGGCATCCGGGCGCATCGGATGCCTGACACGCCAGCGTCTTCGGGTCGAAGTGGCATCGCATCGGATTCTCGATGAGCCCGTCTTTCACGCCGTCCAGCGCATCACAGGCATCGAGTACCGCCCGGTGGATCATCGGATACTTGGATGGTGGAATGAACGAGTCCTTGTTCTTCAACATCGCCTGCGCCATCCAGATGCGCCAGGCGTCGAGGTGTGCCTTGGGATTGGCGGCCGCGCCGGCAATGATCCCGTCAAAGTCGTCGGGATACCGCTGCGCTTCGACCAACGCCTGCCGCCCGCCGGTAGAGCAGCCGTTGAAGTACGACAGCTTCGGGGCGCTGCCGTAAAACGCGTTCACGATCGCCTTGGCCGCCACGGCCATCTCGTGTTCCGATCGGTACGCGTAATCGATCACTTTTTCAGGGTGGCCGAGCGCAAAGCTCGCTGAGGCCACGGTGTGCCCCGTGTCAGTCGAGCTCGTGGCGTAGCCACCCTCGAGCGCGCTCGCCATGGCTGAATAGCTGATCGTTCCAGCCCACCCGCCATTGCCCACTGCCTGATAGTTGCTGTTCCAGCCCGACACCGGGAGCCAAACCTCGATCTTGATGTCGGAGTCGGACGACGGTCTGAGCGTCGCGGCGATGCGGCAAAAGGGAGGCAGCCGTCGGAAGGCCTCTCGCGAGTCCGCCGCTCCTGCCGGCGCGAACCCGCCGGCCGGAACGCTCTGCGCAGCCGTAATCACACCACCTGACAGCTTCAGCGACGTCAGGCTTTCGCAGACCGGGGCCCCCGCCGCGCGGACTGTGCGCGGTGGGGTGGAAGATGCACCCGCCGCCGCCGACGGCACCGACGCCGCCAGCAGACCGGCCATCGCCCCGATTGTCCAGATCTTCATGTACTGTCCCTCCCCCGAGCGTCCATTCTCTTACGGCGTCGGCAACGGCGGCATTTTTTCGCTGGGCAGCCGCGGCAGCTTTTCATCGCGCATCGCGAGGTGATACACCGCGGCGGCGATCACCATCGCCGACTGCTGCGCATCATCCGGGATGATCCGCTCGTAGGTGTCGAGGTTGGTGTGCCAGGTGTGCGAGTTGTATTCGATCGGATCCTGCTGGATGCCGATGCCGGGCAGGCCCGCCTCGTTGAACGAGGTCGAGTCCGTGCCGCCGCGGCGCCGGCTCTGGGTGGCGTTGACGCCGAAGAAACCGTTGTCGGCGAACGACGCCGTCGCCTCGCGCAGGATCTTTGCCGCCTCGTCGGGTCCAAACACGCTCGCGCCGCGCGCGCGGCCGGTGCCGGAGTCGATGTTGAAATAGCCGGCGAAGTTGGCGTGTTCGGGCCTGGCGTTCTCGACCATGCCGAAATGTTCTTTCACGTAGGCCTGCGACCCGAGCAGGCCCTGTTCTTCGCCGCTCCATAGCGCCACGCGGATCGTCCGGCGCGGCTTGACGCCGATCGCGTTGAGAATGCGAATCGCCTCGAGCATCGTCGCCGAGCCGATCGCGTTGTCGGTGGCGCCGGTTGCCGAATGCCACGAGTCGAGGTGGCCGCCGAGCATCACCACTTCCTGCGCCTTGTCGGTGCCCGGGATTTCGGCGACCACGTTGTAAGCGGTCGCCCCTTCCGGATACGAGCGATTGACGATGTTCAGCTCGACTTCGACCGGTGTGCCGTCGGCGAGCACGCGACTGATGCGGCCGTAGTCTTCGTTGCGCATCACGACGGTGGGCACGGCCTTCGTCACGTCGAAGGTGCGGTTGTTGAAGGCGCGGATCTGGCCGTGCTCGCGGCCCGCGTCGTTGATGCGGCCCGCCGCGCCGGCGCTGACGAGGAGCTGATCGAGTTGTTCGGCGACCTGGGCGGCCGGCACGACGTTGGGATCCGGCCGCGCCGCGGGACCGCCGCCGCCGAAGCCGCCGCCGGGGGTCGGATTGACCGGATCGTACTGCGCGCGCACCTCGTTGTCTTCGCGCCGCTTCTGCGGCGTCAGGATGGTGACGCGGACTTCCGTGGCGGCGCCGACCATCACGATCTTGCCTTTCACCTTCGGGCGGGTCTCGTCGAAGAACTTGGTCAGCACATCTTTGGTGGGCTGTGACGGCACGATGATCTGCACCACCTGCGCGGCCACGGGGCCGTTGGTGCCCGGCGTCCACGCGAGCGCCTCGGAGACGAGCGAGTCCTTGAACGGCGAAATCGCGTGCACCGAGAGCTTCTCGTTGACCCAGCCGGGGTGACCGAACGACCACGGCTCGAGGTGGGCGTTCTTCAGGCCCCACCGCGTCGTTTCTTTGACAAGCCAATCCTGGGCCGCTTTCAAATTCGGCGAGCCGGTGAGCCGCGGCCCGTACACATCCGTCAGGAAGTGCATCGTCCGCATAATCTGCGAGTTGTCCGTCGCCTCGCGGCGGATCTGCCAGTTGATGTCGCGATCGATTTTCTCCTGCGCATTCGGCGCCGAGATCGACAGCGAAGCAAGTGCCAGGGCGAGAGCAAGAGTCGTGTAACGCATGGCGCACTTTCTATGGCAGCCGGCCCCGTACGCTGACGCCGGGAGACCTCTCCGCGTCACGTCCGCGCACGGGTTACTGATCCGCAGCCGGAGGCGCGTTAACGCGACGAGGGTTGATTTGAGAAAAAGCGGTGAGCTTACGTGGCGCTTCATGAGCTGGGCCCAACGCTTTTTGCTCAAAGCAACCCCTCGTCGCGTAGCGGGGCCGGCTGCCACCGACACAGCTGCCACCCGGCACCCTGATAAACTCGATCCGATATGCAAATCGCGAAGCCGGCGGTCTTGAAGCCCGGCGTGACCCTCGACACTCTGCCGACGCCCCGCGCTTCTGATATGGCGGGGGCCGAGGCCAATCGCATCATTCGCGGCAAGGCGCTGATCATCTGGGACCCGAAGAACCCCGGCAAGAAGCTCGACGCCATCGACACCGACCAGATCACGCCGGCGGCCGACTGTGTGTCCGAGAGCCTCGACACGCTCGACGAGCGTTGGAAGGCGGGATCGTTCCGCTACCTCATGCCCGATTTCCGCGCCCGCGTCCACAGCGGCCAGACCTTCGTCGTCGCCGGCGATCGCTTCGCCATCGGCAGCTCGCGCGATATGTCGCCGGCCGGCCTGAAGGCGATCGCCGACGAAGTTGGTCTCGAGATGGTGATCATCTGCGGCTACAACATGGGCGACATCTTTCGCCGCAACTCGTTCAACCTCGGGCTGCATGTCGTGCAGAGTCCTGAAGCGGCGGCCGACGCGCAGGACGGCGACGAGTTCACCTACGAAACAGTGTCCCGTCAGATCGTCAACGTCACTCAAGGCAAGACCTACACGCCGGTGCCGCTCAGCGCCAAGGAAGACGAGATCCGCCAGAGCGGCGGCGTCTTCGCGATCGGCCGGCGCGAGTTCCGCGCCTCGGTCGAGCGCAAGCCTGAGGTGATCTTTCCGGATGCCGCGCGCGCCAACACGATGTCGACGACGGCGCAGATTGTGTGGGCGCATCGGGTCGACAAGGATGCGGAGGTCACGCCGGGTGCGACGTTGCGCGTCTACGCCGACTTGTTGCCGGCGTCGGATGGCACCGCGCCGTTTGCGATTCACACCTTCAATCAGATTACCGGCGGCAACGCCATCTTTCCGCGCCAGGCCGCCGTCGCCAACGATCACTTCGTCTTCACCGGAAAAAAAGACGACGACAAGCAGACGGCGATCGGGAAACAGTTTGCCGCTTTTCACGGCATCGAGAAGCCGTACTACGCTACGCCCGGCGACGGTATTTTTCATTTCTATTTTCCCGAGCAGGGCCTGGTGCTGCCGGGTCAGTTCATTCCCGGCGCCGATTCCCATAGCCGCGCCTACGGCGCGTACGGCGCGATCGGCATGGGCGTGGGCTCCACCACGCTGGGCTTCGGCTGGTCGACCGGCTACATCTACTTCACGATGGCGCGCGAACGGCGCGTCATCTTCCGCGGCAGGTTGAGCCCGTGGGTGACGGGCAAGGACATCGTGCTCGAGTTGCTCCGCCGCTGGGGCGCGAAGCAGTCGCAGGGCATGTCGGTCGAGCTCGTCGATCGCGACCAGCAGCTGCCGATGGCGTTCCGCAACACAATTGCCAACATGATGGCGGAAGCGGAGGCGATGAATGGCGTGTTCGCGCCCGACGATATTACTGACGCGTGGTACCGCGCGAAAGGCATCACCGAGCTGCCATATCCGCATTTCGGCTGCGGCCCCGGCGCGGCCTTCGAGATCGATGAAGAGTTCGATCTTGCGGGCGTCACGCCGATGATCGCCAAGCCGTTCAGCCCGGGCAACGCGTTCCCGGCGGAAGACGTGGCGCGCGAGCACATCGAGTTCGACAAGGCGATGATCGGCTCGTGCACCAACGGCAGCTACGACGATCTGCTGTCGGCGGCGCTGGTGCTGGTGGCGGCGCGCGACAAGGGCTTGACGCGGGTACGCAAGGAGCTCGTGGTGTTCCCGGGATCCGGGGGTGTCGGCGTGGCGATCGAGCGCCCGGATCCGCGCCTGAACGGCGAGTCGATTGCCGGCGTGTTCCGCGGCGCCGGTGGCGAGATTCGCGCGTCGTGGTGCGGTCCGTGCTTCGGGCAGGGGAGCGACGCGCTCGTCAAGGGCCAGCGGGCGATCACCTCGTTCAATCGCAACTGGCAGAACAGGATGGGCCTTGGCGGCGAAGGCTACCTCGCATCGCCATCGGTGGTCGCGGCTTCCGCTCTCGCCGGCTACATGGCGCCGCCGACCGAATTAGGGCTGGCCTGGGACCCGGAGAAATACGGCGTGTAGCGTCCGGCTGGTCACTCGGTTCGTACCCCGCAAGGTCCTCTCGTCCCAGCGATCTGCGCCGGACGGCCGCGAGTGCGTAGATCCCGACTGTGCGTTATGCGATGAATAGCTTCATGAAACAAAAATCCTTCGCCCTGGTGTTGGCGGTTTTCGGATGCGCGGCCGTGGTGTCGGCGCAGCCTTCTCCCCAGGCCGTCGTCGATGAATTACTCGCCGCCGATCGCGCGTTCTCGGCAGCCAGCGGCAAGACCGATCTCGTGACCGGACTGTCGGCGATGTTCGCCAGCGACGTGATCATGCCCAACCCGGCCGGCATCGCCTACGGATCGCAACAGGCGAGCGAGGCCTTGCGCGCCAATCCGGCTAATGGCGGCGCGCGTATCGAGTGGACGCCGCTCAGGGCGGCCGTCTCCGCCGACGGCCGTCATGGCTTTACCGCCGGCTTCATGTCGTGGCACCAGGCGTCCGGCGTCACGACGCCGCTGAAATACCTGGCGTATTGGGAGAAGCAGCAAGACCGGTGGCGCGTGCTGGTCTACAAGCGCGGCGCCGCCAAGACGATGCCGCCGCTCACGCCAATGGCCAACGTGTTGCCGAAGCAGATCGTCGTGCCCTCAACAGATGCGGCGGCAATCGAGCGCTATCGGCAAAGCCTCGCCGACGCGGAAACGTCGTTCTCGCGCGATGCGCAGAAGATGGGCATCGGTCCCGCGTTCGCACAGTACGGAAGTCCCGACGCGATCAACCTGGGCGGCCCCGACACGCCGGTGTTCCTGGTGGGCAATCAGGCGATTGGCTCGAACGTCGGTGGTGGCGCTGCGCCCAGTGGCAGCCCCGTCTCGTGGGGACCGGAAAAGACCATCGTCGCCGCCAGCGGCGATTTCGGAATCACGATCGGCTACATCGTGCCGAATACGCCAGGAGCCGATGGCAAGCCCCAACCCGGGCGGCCGTTCTTTACGATCTGGCGGCGCGACAGCCCGAAGGATCCGTGGCGTTACATCGCGGAGTGAACTTGCCGCGCCGGCTTGTCCGCCGTAGCCTTGGCGAAGGTGGAAGCCTTTGGCGAAGGCGGGTCAGCGCGCCGTTCGCGTGTAGACATCTTTCCCGGTCGCGTAGTTCTTTCCGCCCCGGAGCGTGTAGCCGTGCTGTACCGCCACCGTGGTCTCGATCGTCATTTCGGTGCCCGTCGCGTTGAGCGTACGGGCTTCTCGCACCGATACGGTCTGTCCCTGCACGTTCCCCGAGCCTTCGGTGATCAGCCGTAGTCCTTCCCAATACGCGCGGCGCGTACCCGCGCCGATTACCCCTGGACCGTTCGGCCGTTCTTCAATCGTGTAGTTTGCAACCTCGGGCTTGCCGTCACGCGTCGTCTCGATGGTGAGGTTGGTGCCGGTGTGCTTGACCGACACCGTAACGGTGCCGATCGGCTGCTCTTGCATCGCCGATTCGCTCCGTTCTCGATCCATCGTCCACGTGCCGGAGAAGTCGGGCTTCGCAGCGGTCATGGCCTGTGCGAGCAGGGCGACCGCGAGGGCGGCGGGCAGCAAAGAGGTCATGAGAACTCCTCCTGCCCGGAGCATAACAGAGCAGACAAGAGACACTGTTGAGCTGGTGGCTGGACGGCTTCCAACCCTAACAGGGTGGCAACCGGCTGTGCGACACTCTGCGCATGCCAGACTCCCATAGCTCCACTCGTCGATCCTTCCTCATGTCCGCCGCGGCCCTGGGCGCGGTGGCTGCCGCGCAGCCCGCTGCGCTTGTCGCCCAGACGAAAGAGAAGTTCAAGATCTCGCTCGCGCAGTGGTCGCTGAACAAGCGATTCCTCAACCGCCCCGGGGCGGAGCCGCTCGATAACCTCGAGTTCGCGAAGATCGCGCGCTCGGTCGGCATCGACGGCATCGAGTACGTGAACCAGATGTTCTTCGAGAAGGCGAAGGACCAGGCCTATCTCGGCGAGATGAAGAAGCGCGCGGCAGGCGAAGGCGTCAAGAGCCTTCTCATCATGTGCGACCGCGAGGGCAGCCTTGGAGCACCTGATGAGACCGCGCGCGCCAAGGCGGTTGAGAACCACCTCAAGTGGCTCGATGCCGCGGCCTTTCTCGGTTGCCATAGCATCCGCGTGAATGCGGCGAGCGATAACAAACTGCCCGGGACCGAGCAGGCGAAGCTGGCGGCAGACGGGCTTCACCGGCTCTGCGTCGAGGGC
Source organism: Acidobacteriota bacterium (assembly GCA_031429375.1). Lineage (GTDB taxonomy): Bacteria > Acidobacteriota > Vicinamibacteria > Vicinamibacterales > UBA2999 > 12-FULL-67-14b. Next base: position 7,590 of record JANOZI010001131.1, read on the forward strand.
GACCGGCGCAGTCTCTGGGTGGTGGTAGAAAACCACGGCGGCACATCGTCGAACGGCAAATGGCTGACGCAAGTGATGAAGCTCGCCGACCACAAGCGCGTCGGCATCCTGCCGGACTTCGGGAATTTCTACACCGACCGCGAAAGGTCCGAGCTCTATAACCCGTACCAAGGTGTGCGTGAGTTCATGCCGTGGGTGAAAGAGGCCGTGAGCGCGAAATCCTACGACTGGGACACGGGCGCCGGCAAGTTCTACACCGAGGATCGCCGCGAGGGCACCGAGATGATCCTCGATTTCGAGCGGCTGATCCGGATCGTGACGGCGGCCGGTTATTCCGGCTACATCGGGATCGAATACGAAGGCGAGAAGCATTCCGAGATCGACGGCATCAAGCGCACCAAAAAAGCCCTCGAAGAAGTTCGCGCCCTGCTTTAAGGATCGCGTGATGTCGGGGAAACAACACTCCTATCCCATTCGGATGGCGTGGACTGGCAACACCGGCACGGGCACCGCCGATTACCGCGGCTATCAGCGTGCGCACGAGTATTCGGTTCCGGGAAAACCGCCGATTCCTGGATCGTCCGATCCTGCTTTCCGCGGCGATGCGACACGCTACAACCCGGAAGAGCTGTTGGTGATGTCGCTCTCCTCGTGTCACATGCTGTGGTACCTCCACTTGTGTGCCGACGCCGGGATCGTCGTCACGGCCTACGTCGATGAGGCCACAGGCACGATGGTGGAGACACCCGATACCGGCGGTCATTTCAGCGAAGTGGTGTTGCGACCGACGGTGACGCTGAAACCCGGAAGCGACGTTGCGGCCGCCGAGGCGTTACACCATCGGGCCCATCACCTGTGTTACGTCGCCAACTCGGTGAATTTTCCCGTCCGCTGCGAACCGAGCACTCAATCGTCAGCAGCATCGCCGGCGCCGTAATCCCGAAACCGTCATGCGCCGCCGCGAACGAGTTTTTCGCTTCAGGCTCTTGAGGGCCTCGATCACTGCAGGCGCGAGCGGCTCGAGAGACTCCAAGCGGTTGCTCTCAGCTACGAGCACGATCACCGCGAGCGGCAGGATGCGCACGAGAGGCCAACAGATCGCCGGCGATCTCCAGTGCCGCTACAGCCTGTTCCCGCGTTACGGACGGAAAGTGTTCCAGGAAGCGCTCGAGCGGGTCGCCCGCGGCGAGATAATC
>JANOZI010001132.1:0-3259 GCA_031429375.1 Acidobacteriota bacterium
GACGGCGCCGCCGGCCGAGACCTCATCCGCGAGAGCTTATACTTCGTGGTGTGAACAACCTCTATTTCGAGCTGACGCGCGAGTTCAATCAGCTCGGACCTGCGGCTGTGCTCTCGTCCGGTCAGGCCGTGGTCTACTACCGGTTGGCCATCATGAGCAAGGACGGCGATTGGATCGTTCGCGAAGCGGACCACGCCTGCGCACACGTGCGCTCGGTACTATCGAAGTACGGTGCGCGGCACCGGCCGTCGGCGCCACTCGACACCCGCTGGCTCGGCGGCGGGTGGTCCAGTCACTTCGAGTTCTTCGACGCCAGGGAACGGCGGATCCGGTGCGATTTCGTGTCGCGGCCGCCGCGCGTCCCGGTCGAGGCGCTGACCGCGATGTTTGGCGGAGCAGCCGCCAGCCAGGCACTGCTGGTTGTCGATCGTGAGGTCTTGATACGGCTGAAGCAAACCGCCCGTGCGAAAGACTATGCGGTGATTGGGGAACTGGCGCGTCAGTTGCCACCGGACGAAGAAATTCAATGGACCACCGACGTCGATCGTGTCCTCGAACTTGCGAAGTTGACCGATCGTGGCGCGACGCGGCCATCCGTTCAGGCCGCCAGGAGTGGGGCGGGTCGCGGTGCCGTGGTCGCGGCCCTGGCGCTGGAAGTCGACGCGCTCCAACAGTCGGACCGCGCCCGTCTCGTTCGCTATCAGCAGGCGGCGGAGGACTACCTGCGCGAGTTCAGGCAATCGGCTTTGGACCGGCTGCCGTTGGAACAAGCCCATGAGGCGGCGTGCCGGCTCGCCGCAGCGTGGTTGCCGCAGCGGCCACTGGGGAATGAAACGCCATGAGCATGTTGAGCGAAGACGACCTGAACCTGGGCGAGCTCAGCGACGATGAACTGGTTCGGGCCTGGGATCTGTGGTTCGATCTGGCGCAGGTCACGAACGATTCGGATCCCGCGTACACGCACGGCGTCTTTGCAGGCATGGAGGAACATTCAGCGCCTGGCCCTGCAAGGCCAACAGGTCACCCTGAACGATGCCCCTGAACCGAGAAGCGCACCACCCCGACAGTTGCGTCTCAGCAGTCCGGGTACACATCTTGCTCTCTTGTTGGTAATCCGCCGGATTGTCGGAGGATTGCGCTACTAAAGGGGTAAGTAATGCTCAAAAGAAGCTTCCAGTCGTTGACCTGCGTGCTATTGGTCGCGGGTGCGACGGCGTGTGCGCAGACCGCGCGCGGCGTCGTGCAAGATACCAAATCGAACACCTCAGCCGTCCGAGGCGGCATCGAAACCGTTGATGTGAAGACGGCGATTATCGCCGACAAGACCATCGACTCCGGTGCGATCGACGTTGACACCTACCAGGACAGAAAGCTCGTCGTCCTGCGCGGCTCGGTGCCCACCGAGGCGCAAAAGCAGAAGGCCGGCAAGATTGCGCAGGACAATGCGTCCAGCTACAAGATTGACAACCAGCTGGCGGTCGTGCCGAGGTAATAGAAGGATCATTCATACCGGGGCCAGTGTTCTGGCCCCGGCACAAATCGACCGCGCATCATGCTCACGAAGCTGCTGTCGCCTGATCAGGACGAGCTGCTCCGGGAGGAACGCAAAGTTCTTGCGCGCCTCAAGGGAGCGCTGGTCCGCTTCAACGGCTCGGCCGAGCATCAGTCGGCACTGGACCGTTCCATCGAGCAGCTCGACGAGCTTTTCCTCCTGGTCATCGTCGGCGAATTCAATTCCGGCAAGAGTGCCTTCATCAACGCGCTGGTCGGCGCCAGCGTCGCCCAGGAAGGCGTGACGCCGACGACGGCGCAGATCAACGTGCTGCAGTACGGGGAAACGGCACGCCGGGAGGTCAGAGATTCGAACCTCCACGTGATCACCGCTCCCGCACCCATCCTGCGCGACATTCATATCGTCGACACCCCTGGCACCAACGCCATCATCAGGGAACACGAAGCCATCACGCAGGAGTTCGTGCCGCGCTCGGACCTCGTGCTGTTTGTCACCTCGGCCGACCGCCCGTTCACCGAAACCGAGCGCGCGTTTCTCGAACAGGTGCGCGCGTGGGGCAAGAAGGTGGTGATCGTCATCAACAAGATCGACATCCTCACACCGCCGCAGGTGGACGAGGTCCGCGCCTTTGTCGCCGACAGCGCGCGCGTCCTGCTCGGCTTCAGCCCCGAGATTTTTCCAGTCAGCGCACGCCTGGCGCTCAAGGCGAAGCAGGGTGAGCCCGCCGCCTGGCCCTCGAGCCGCTTCGAAGCGCTCGAGAGCTTCATTGCGACGTCGCTCGACGCGCCGGGCCGCATGCATCTCAAGCTGCTCAACCCGCTCGGCGTCGGCGCCGCCCTGACCGAACGGCACGCGGTGATGGTGCGCGAGCGCCTGGCCCTTCTCGCCGACGACTTCACGACCATCGAGGAGGTCGAGCGCCAGCTCGGAGCGTATCAGGAGGATCTGACGCGGGACTTCGAGTTCCGCATGGCAGACGTCGACAAGATCCTGCTGGAGATGGAGCGGCGCGGACAAGACTACTTCGACGACACGCTCCGGATCGGCCGCATGTTCGACCTGCTCAATCGCAGCCGCATCCAGCAGGGTTACGAGCAGAAGGTGGTCGCCGACGCTCCGGCGCAGATCGAACGGAAGGTCGGGGAGCTGGTCGACTGGCTCGTCGCGGCGGACCTCCGCCAGTGGCAGGGCGTGACCACGCACCTGGCCGAGCGGCGCCGCCAGTACAAGGATCGCATCGTCGGGGACGATTCAGGACAGTTTCACTACGACCGCACGCGCCTGATCGACGCCACGACGCGCGAGACCCAACGCGTCGTCGATTCTTACGACCCGCGGCGCGAGGCGCAGACGATTGCCGATAACGCGCGCAACGCCGTCGCCGCAACCGCCGCGGCCGGCGCCGGTGCCCTTGGGCTCGGCACGATCGTGACCCTGGCGGCGTCGACGGCCGCCGCCGACATCACAGGGATCGTCATGGCCTCGGTGCTCGCGGCGATCGGATTCTTCATCCTTCCCGCGAAACGGCAGAAAGCAAAAGACGAGATGCGGCTGAAAATGGCCGACGTCCGCCACCGCCTGACAGAGGCCTTGAGAAAGCAGTTCACGCAGGAAATTCAGGGCAGCGGGAACCGCATCAGGGAAGGGATGGCTCCGTACAGCCGCTTCATCAGGTCGGAAGGGGACAAGCTGAAGACGATCGATCAAGAGTTACGGGAGATCGCCGCGTCGCTCGCCGGCCTTCGC
>JANOZI010001133.1:0-2525 GCA_031429375.1 Acidobacteriota bacterium
CGCCTGGCGACCGAACTTCGAGTCGAATGGGCCGGGTGGGGATCGAACCCACGACCAATCGGTTAAAAGCCGAGTGCTCTACCACTGAGCTACCAGCCCGAACTGCCTATTGTACACCGCGTTGTGGCTGTTGTTTTTCAGGCGAGTCTAAAGACTCGCCTCTACACGAATCTAAAAGACTCCTCTACAAGCGCGACGAGAACGCGAAAATCAGCCAGGCGATCCACGCCCATGCGAGGAAGCCGAAGATCGCGACGAGCCACCAGCGATCGCGGCTGGTGAATGTCGCGATGGACTGTCGCGGCTGCAACAGGAACGCGCATGCGCACAGCAACAGCAGCGGGTCGAACACGAACGAGTATCTCGGCTTCGCGATCGCGATCAGGCACAGCACCAGGCTTCCGGCAATGGTTGCGGCAAACAACATGAACGTGCGGCGATCGCGATGCCTGAGGGCGATCAGTCCGAAGACGCCGCCAACGAGCGTCACCGTCCACTCGATGTTGGCGAGGCCAAGCAGCGCGATCGACCGCGGCGAAAACACGCCGGCCGCTTGCTCGCCGCCCGCCAGTTCGAGCACGTCGGTACGGGGGGCGAACACCCGGGCGAGCCGCCCGACCGCCCGGCGCGCGAACGTCGCCGGATTTGCCTTGATCCAGGCCAGCGCCTCCCGCTGTAACTCCGCCGCCGTCAGGGTCGGATAGGATTCCTGGCCGCTGAAGAATTGCCGGCGGAACTCGATCTGCTCCGGAGTGGCCCGCGGGCTGAACAGGTTCAAGTCCTCGGCGTAGAAATCACGATTGCCGATGTACAGGTTGTAAGCGCTGTTACGCGCGATCGTGGCCTCGCCCACCGTCAGCCAGTTCCTGACGGCAACCGCGCCGACGACGACGGCGCCCGCTGCGGCGAAAACTACGGCGTTGTGCAGCGTGATCAGCGGCTTCGGCCGCCCCGCCCGGGCGTAAATCGCGATCGGAAGAAACGCGAGCAACGGCAACAGACTCGGCCGCGTCAGCGCAAGCGTGCCGGCGATGCCCCCCGCGAGCAGATACGTTCCACGCCCCGCATTGGCGTTGCTCAGCAGGATCAGCACCACGAGCAGCTGAAGCAACGCCGGCGTTTCAGACGTCGTGAACTGCGCAAACGACACGGCGGGGAGGTAAACGGCATAGCCGAGCGTCGCGAGCGCCGAGAACCGGCGCGCGCGATCCGGCTCCGTAAACCAGGCTGGCGCCATGCGAGCGGCCAGCGTCCGCACGCATACCAGGCAACCGATGTCGAACAACACCCAGACGAATCGAAGCGCGGCTACCGATGGGCCGGCGATCGCCGTGACCAGCGCAATCACCCATCCGGTCAGCGGCGGCCAGAACAGATCCTGATCGCCTCCCGCGGCCAGCGCCGTTCCCACTTGAAAGTAGCTGCCTTCGTCGGACGCAAATCTCGACGCCGGCAGCAGCGCCCATACGCTCAGACGGAGGGCGGCGCCCAGGGCCACTGGCCACCAAGGGCCGGAGGGGAACATTGCCGTCATTCTATCGGCGTCGAAGGACCGGCGAATGGCCGAGGTCTCGGCTGCCGCGGCTGTGTTGTTTTGCACAGATTCTGGCTCCGGTGCAAAGTTAAAACGGTTTGTGTCTTCCTTGTCCGTTAAAGGCCGCTCGCGGACGTAAATTTCAACGCCCTCGGGTATAGCTTCGGCGTGCGGAAGAGACGATAATCACTTCCGTGGTTCGCGAAACATCGCCCGTCATACTCGTGGTGGAAGACGACAGCGCCGTGAGGCAGCCGCTCGTCAAGTTTCTGCAAATGCGTCAATACACCGTCGTCACCGCGGAGACCGCGGACGAGGGGCTCGACGCGCTGAAGACCCACCGCCCGGCGGCGGCGATTATCGACCTGCGGCTGCGCCGCGGGTCGGGTCGCGAGGTCGTGGTGTCGACCCCACCGGAAGTGCCCGTGATCATCTTCTCGGGCCTGCGGTCGGAATCCGCGGACCTCGAAACGATCCGCCCCAACACGCGCCTGGTCGAAAAGCCCTACTCGCTGGTGATGCTGATGGACACGCTCGAAGACATGCTCGAGCAGTCGCGCGGCAACCAGAGCGGTTTCGGCCGCATCGCCGCGTCGTAGCGCGGACACCTACCGGACACCTGCCGGACACGTAGCGCGGAACTTCAGTTCCGCGATCGGCGATTACCTACAAAATATTCTTGCCCAACGCTGACAGCGCGAGCTCGGTCCCCAGCTCCGCCGTCGTATTCCGAATATCCAGTGTCGGATTGACCTCGACGAGGTCGAGCGACGTGAGCTTTCCTGACTCCGCCACCATCTCCATGACCACGTGGGCTTCGCGGTAGCTGAGGCCGCCCTTGACCGGGGTGCCGACGCCAGGTGCCACGGTGGGATCGCACACGTCGAGATCGTAGGAGACGTGAAAGCCGCCGGTGCCGCGGCTGGCGAGCGAGATTGCGCGCTCCATCACTTCGGCGATGCCGAGCCGATCGATCTCCTTCATCGTGAAC
>JANOZI010001134.1:0-10040 GCA_031429375.1 Acidobacteriota bacterium
GGAACGGATCGCCGGCGCCTTCAAGAGCGCCAAGATGAGAAGTCAGTTGAATGGCGAGCGGCCAGGTCACCAGACAGGCGGCGATGAGATACAGGCCCGCCGCCCTGATCCACATCACTAGCCGATGACGGCACGCACCAGGTCGGTGACGATCTTCGGGTCGCCCTTGCCCTTGGTCTCTTTCATCACCTGCCCGACGAGGAACTGGAACTTGCGATCCTTGCCGGCGCGAATTTCGGCCACCACGTCGGGGTGGGCCGCGACGACCGTGCGCACGATCGGCTCGAGGCTCGAACTGTCGGAGATCTGCGCCAGCCCGCCGGCCGCGACGATGCCGGCGGCATCGCCCCCGGATTCATACATCGTCGCGAACACGTCTTTCGCGACCGTCGAGCTGATCGTGCCGCGCTCGACGAGGGCGATGAGACCCGCCAGCGCCGCTGGCGTAATCGGCACCGCCTCGATCGCCACGCCGTGATCTTTCATCGCCCGCAGGATCTCGCCCATGATCCAGTTGCTCGACACCTTGGCGCTGCCCGACAGGCGGGCGGTCTCTTCGAAATACTCCGCCACGCCCCGCGTCTGCGTCAGCAGCGCCGCGTCGTATTCAGGAATCGCGTACTGCGCGATGAAGCGCCGCCGCCGCGCCTCGGGCAACTCGGGCAGCGCGCGCCCGATCGCCTCGCGCCGGCCGGCGTCGACCACGAGCGGCGGCAGGTCCGGCTCGGGGAAGTAGCGGTAGTCATGCGCCTCTTCCTTGCTGCGCATCGAATAGGTCTTGCCCTGTGCCGCGTCGAACAGGCGGGTCTCCTGCACGACGCGGCCGCCGTGGTCGATGACGTCGATGTGGCGGCCGATCTCGTACTGGATCGCCTTCTCGAGATAACGGAACGAATTGACGTTCTTCACCTCGGTCTTGGTGCCGAGCGTCGTCTCGCCGGCACGGCGCACCGACACATTGGCGTCGCAGCGCAGGCTGCCTTCGTCCATGTTGCCGTCGTTGACGCCGAGCCACACCAGGATCTGGCGGAGCGTCTCGAAAAACACCGCCGCTTCTTCGGCCGATCGCATGTCGGGCTCGGTCACGATCTCGACGAGCGGCACGCCGCTGCGGTTGTAATCGAGGTAAGTCTTGCGAGCCGAATCCGCGAAGCCCTCGTGCAAGGACTTGCCCGCATCCTCTTCCATGTGGATGCGCGTCAGCTTCACGAACCGCCCACCGGCGGAGGCCTGTAGCTGCAGCCCGCCCCCAAGCGCGAGCGGCTGCTCGTACTGGGAGATCTGATAGCCCTTGGGCAGGTCGGGGTAAAAGTAATTCTTGCGCGCGAAGACCGATCGCTCCTGGATGTCGCACCCGAGCGCCAGGCCCGCCATCACGGCCAGATCGACGGCGCGGCGGTTGAGCACCGGCAGCGCGCCCGGCAGCCCGGCACACACCGGGCAGGTGTGCGCGTTGGGAGCGGCGCCGAACGCGGTCGAGCAACCGCAGAAAATCTTGGTCGCCGTCATCAGCTGGGCGTGAATCTCCAGCCCGATGACGGCCTCGTACGCCATCAGCATCGCTGCGGCTCTAATGCGTCACACGGAAACACGGAAACACGGAAACAATGAAGATTGTTTCTTGGAATCAGCAGAACGATGTTCTCCGCGCTTCCGAGTTTCAGGGCTTCCGTGTAATGCATTTATCCAATCACTTTGACACTGCTCGTCGGTCTGAGGTGGAACCGCGCTACACCTGGGGGCCGGCGGCGACCACAGACGGGTCGGCGTCGGCGAAGTTCGTCCGGAAGTTCTCGACGAACATCCGCGCCAGCTTGGTCGCCTGCGCGTCGTAGGCGGCCGTGTCGGCCCACGTGCCGCGGGGATCGAGCACGTTCGCCGGCACGCCGGGGCACGACGTCGGCACGTCAATATTGAAGCTCGCGTGTTTGCGGTACGACACGTTGTCGAGCCCTCCCGACAGCGCCGCACCGATCATCGCGCGGGTGTAGGCGATCTTCATGCGGCTGCCGACGCCGTGCGGGCCGCCCGTCCAGCCGGTGTTGACCAGCCACACGCGCGACTGATGTTTGGCAATGCGCTCGCCGAGCTGCCGCGCGTACACGTTCGGGTTGAGCGGCAGGAACGGCGCGCCGAAACACGTGCTGAACGTCGCGCTCGGCGCGGTCACGCCCTTCTCGGTGCCGGCGACCTTCGCCGTGTAGCCCGAGAGGTAGTGATACATCGCGCCCTCGGCCGAGAGTCGCGCAATCGGCGGCAACACGCCGTAGGCGTCCGCCGTCAACATGACGATGTTCTTCGGGTGTCCGCCGACGCCGCCGGGCGCGGCGTTGTCGATGAACTCGATCGGATACGCGCCGCGCGTGTTCTCGGTCAGTGAGCCATCGTCGAAATTGATGGCGCGCGTGACCGGGTCGAGCACGACGTTCTCGAGGACGGTGCCGAACCGGTGGGTGGTCGAGTAGATCTGCGGCTCCGCTTCCGGCGAGAGCCGGATCATCTTGGCGTAGCAGCCGCCTTCGAAGTTGAACACGCCGCGATCGCTCCAGCCGTGCTCGTCGTCGCCAATCAGCTGGCGTTCGGGGTCGCTCGAAAGCGTCGTCTTGCCGGTGCCCGACAGGCCGAAGAAGAGCGCGGTGTCGCCGCCCGCGCCGATGTTCGCCGAGCAGTGCATTGACAGCACGCCGCGCAGCGGCAACAGGTAGTTCAGCACCGAGAAGATCGACTTCTTGTTCTCACCCGCGTAGCTCGTGCCGCAGATCAGCACCTCGCGCGAGGCGAAGTTGACCGCGATGCAGACGTCCGAACGGGTACCGTGCCGGGCGGGATCGGCCTTGAACGACGGCGCCGTCAACACCGTGAACTGCGGTTGAAAGCCCGGGAGGTCGGCCGCCGGCGGGACGATGAACAGGTTCTGGACGAACAGGCTGTGCCAGGCGTATTCCTGGATGAAGCGCACCGGCAGGCGATACTCCGGGTCCGCGCCCGCATACAGATCCTGGACGAACAGCTCCTGCCCTTTCAAGTGGGAGACGATGTCGCGGCGGAGCGTGTCGAAGTGCGCGGCGTCAATCGCCTTGTTGACCTTGCCCCACCACACCTGGCTTTCGCTCGACGGCTCTTTCACCACGAACTTGTCGATCGGCGAGCGGACCGTGTGAACGCCGGTCCGGCACACGAGCGGGCCATCCTGCGCCAGGACGCCTTCCTGGCGGCGAAGGGCGTGCTCGTAAAGGGCGGCGGGCGATAAATTGAAATGGACGGGTTTCGAGGTCTGCACGCCGTGTGCTTCCAGTCCTCGTCCGACCTGCGTCGTACTCATGAATATGACTCCAAACCCGGCTTCACCGCACCGGGCCGCATGGGAATCATTGATGGTACAGATGGCAAAGCCGCTAAGTCAATAACGTACGCGGGTTTGGGCCCGTCCTGCTACACTAGGTAAACGGCCTGCCGGCCGATCCCGTAACACATGTCAGGACATCGTAATCTCGACCTCGCCGCCCGGGCGCCTCGTCCAGCGACGAGCGCGCACCCGTCGCCCGCGTCGGTGCTGGCGGCCGAGATCAAGGGCCTGGTCGAGCGAGGCGAGCGCGACGCGGCGCGCGAGCGGTTTGACGGACTGGTGGCGCTGTTGCAGCGCCGGGCCCTCCGGGTCGCGTTTCAGTACTTGCGCGACGCGGCCGACGCCGATGAAGCCGTGCAGGATGCCTTCGTCAAGGTGTTCATGCACATCGAGCAGTACCGGAGCGAGTTGCCGTTCGACGTCTGGTTCACGCGCATCCTGGTGAACGCCGCGCTCGATCGCCTCAAGGCGCGGGCGCGCCAGCAGCGCTGGATCAGCCACTCGACCGACGACGAGAACGGGCGGCCCGTTGAGCAGGTCGCCGGCAACGAGGTGTCGCACGAGCGGCGCCTGCTGGCGAAAGAACGATGGAGCCAGGTGACCGAGGCGGTGGCCTCGCTCCCCGACCGCCAGCGTATGGTGTTCACGTTGTGTCACCTGGACGAGCGGACGCCGGCCGAGATCAGCGCCGCCACCGGCATGAGCCCGGCGACGGTGCGCGTGCACTTGTTCAGGGCGTTGCGGAAGTTGCGGGGCGTGCTCGGAGGCCGGGCAGGAACGGATACACGATGAGCGATTACGATCAGAAAGCCGCGCTCGACGCTTACCGGGCCGCCGCGTGCGCCGAAGCGGATGCGTATTTCGACGAGCGCGCGCTCGAAACACAGCGCCACAAAATCCTGGCGCGGCTGGCGCATCTCGGCCAGACCGCCAAGGTCATTCGCTTCCCCGTCGCCCCCTACGGCGACGTCCCCAACACGGCCGTCAACCGCCGTTGGATCAGCATTGCGGCCGCCGCTGGGCTCATCATCGGCCTGTTAGGCGGACAGCTGGTGCATCTCGTCCCGCAACAGACGCGCCGTCTCGCGCCGATGGCCACGACCATTGCGCCGAGCGCCGCCCGGCCCGATTTCGTGCCCGCGCTCGTCACCTATCCGCAAGACGATGGCTTGCTGGACGAGGTCGACTTCGCCGTCCAGGTGCGCAGCGCCTCCGAGCTGCGCGTGCTCGACGAGCTGACGCCCTTCAACGAGCCCCGGTAGTGCCGGCGCTGATTTTCCGCAAGGGCCTCGACCTCAAACACGAAGTCGCCGGCGCGCTCGCCGCGAGCTACCACAGCGAGCTCGTTCAGTCCATCAAGGCCGCCGACTATCGCTTCCAGTCGGGGCGGCTCACCGTGCACCTCGCGCGCGAATTCGGGTTCTGCTACGGCGTGGACCGCGCGGTTGACTACGCCTACCAGGCCCGCAAGCGTTTTCCGGCGCAGCAGGTCTTCCTCACCGGCGAGATCATCCATAACCCGCACGTCAACGATCAGCTCCGCGCCCAGGGCATCCGCTTTCTGAGCGATCCAGTCGAGCAGTGGGATCGGCTCGGCGCGGGCGATGTCGTGATTCTTCCGGCCTTCGGCGTGACGATTGAAGAATTACAACGCCTCGATCGACTCGGGTGCACGCTGGTCGACACCACCTGCGGATCGGTCTTGAACGTCTGGAAAAACGTCAAGCGCTACGCGCAAGACGGCTTCACCTCGATCATTCACGGCAAGCACTGGCACGAAGAGACCCGCGCTACCGCGTCGCAGGCGGTCCACACCAGCAACGGCCATTACCTCGTCGTCCTCGACAAAAAAGAAGCGGCCGAGGTGTGCGCGTTTATTACGGGTTCGCGCCTCAGCTCGCCTGACGATTCGCGAGCGAAGGCGGATGCGGCGGCACTGCTCGAGAAATTCAAAGACGCGGCGTCGCCGGGTTTCGACCCCGATCAACATCTGCAGCGCGTGGGGTGCGCGAACCAGACCACCATGTTGAGCACCGAGTCGCTCGAGATCGGCGAGATGTTCCGCGCCGCCATGCGCGAGCGCCACGGCGAGGCCGAGCTCGCGTCGCGCTTCCGCGCCTTCGACACGATCTGCAGCGCGACCCAGGATCGTCAGGACGCCGTCATCAAGCTGCTCGCCGAGCAGCGGCTCGACCTGATGGTGGTGATTGGCGGCTACAACAGCAGCAACACCTGCAACCTGGCACGCATCTGCGCCGCCCAGGTGCCCACGTACCATGTGGCCGACCCGGAGGGCATCGTTTCTGCCGCCGAGATTCGCCATCGGGATGTGGCCAGCAAGGCCGAACTCACCCGGTCGGGCTGGCTGCCTGACGGTCCGGTCGTGGTCGGGCTGACCTCGGGCGCCTCGACCCCCGACAACCTGGTCGAACAGGTGGTCCGCCGCCTGGAAGCATTTACCGCCGCCGTTCCGATCAGCTGAGCGACCGTTTTTCCGTAAACGCGGGGGAAGGGCCGGTCGTAACGCTTACAGAACCATGAACACACTGCGTAAGTCATTCATTGGCCTCAGTTTGTCGCTGATTGTCCTGGCCGCGCCGGGCCCCGCGCTGGCCCAGGGTTTCAGCTTCAAATGGTGGCAGACCGAGCGCTTCCAGAAAGAGCTCGCCTTGACCGCCGAGCAGATCACCCGCATCGAGGCGATCTACGCCACGCAGGAACCGTCGCTGCGCGCGCAGAAGGCCGCCCTCGACAAGCTCGAAGACAAGCTCTCGAAAGCGATCACGGATCCCAAGTCGGACGAGGCGACCGTGCTGCAGGCCGCCGAGCGGCTCGAAGGCGCCCGCGCCGAGTTGAGCCGCACCCGCACGCTGCAGTTGTTTCGCATTCGCCGTGTGCTGACCGACGAACAGAACCTGAAGATGAAGCAAATTCACGAGCGCGATCATAAAGAGCGCGAGCAGAAAAACCCCGAGCGGCGCCCGAAGGGCGACAAGCCGCACGACGGCGCGGCCTGCCCGAACGATTAACCTGATCCAGACGACGACTATGAAGACGCTGACCAGAACGACTTTAGCGATAGCTTTGTTTGCCGCGGGCACGACTGTCTCGGCGCAGCAACCCCCTGCCGCCGACGCGGCCCGGCAGGACGCGGTCATCAAGCAGGCGCTGGCCGACTACCAGAACGGCCTCGACGCGTTGAAGAACGTGCCGGGCGCCGTCCAGCCCGGCTTCAACACCGGTCCGCATCGCGAACTCGCGCTCGAAGAGGCGGTGGCGCTGGCACTCGAGAAGAACCTCGATATCCAGGTCGCCCGCCTCGAGCCGCAATCGGTTGACTTCCTCATCGCCGGGTTCCGCAACACTTATCGCCCGTTGCTGTCCTCGACGGTCGGCTTGCGCGATCAGTATCAGTTGCCGACCAGCAGCTTGAACGGCGGCACCAAAGTCAATAACGGGACGAGGATCTACAACTTCGGCTTGTCGCAGAACGTGAACAATTACGGCGGCAGCTACACGGTGAATTGGACCAATTCCAGGGTTGAAACGTCCAACACGTTCTCGAACTTCAACCCGAGCTTCCAGACCAACATCGTCGCCGCCTACGTGCAGCCGATGGTGCGCGGCTTCCGAATCGACAACGTGCGCCAGCAGCTGTTGATCAACCTGATCAACCGCGACATCTCGGAAGAGAGTGCCCGCGCCACGGTGACGCAGACACTCGCCAACGTCCGCAACGCGTATTGGGACCTGGTCTTCGCGCAGAGCGCCGTCGAAGTGGCGCAGCGCGCGCAGGATCTGGCCGACAAGCTGGTCGTCGACAACCAGGCGCGCGTCGAGGTCGGCACGCTGGCGCCGCTCGACATCGTCCAGGCGCAGGCGGAAGCCGCGACGCGCCGGCAGAATGTCGCGGTGGCCGAGGCAGCGCTGCAGACCGCGGAACTCACGCTCAAGCGGTTCATCGTCAGCGGCACCGACGACCCGCTGTGGCGCCAGACGATTCGGCCCGTGGACCTGCCGTCGTTGCAGCCGGCGCCGACCGATATCGACGGCGCCATCCGCAAGGCCCTCGCCGAGCGCACGGACGTGCTGTCGGCCCGCAAGAATCTTGATTCGAGCGAGGTCTCCCTCCGGTTTCTCAAGAACCAGTCGATGCCGGCCGTTGACCTCAATGCCAGTTACGGCGCGCAAGGCCTCGGCGGCACGTCGATCATCCGCACCGGTCCTCTGGGAAATCAAGTGATCGCCGGCACCGTCCCCGGCGGCTATGCTGATGCGCTGCGCATTCTCGGCGCTCGCGACTACCCGACCTGGAACTTGAACGTCACGATGAGCTACCCGATTGGCGCCAATCAGGCCGAAGCGCAGCATGCCCGGGCCCGCGTGCAGCAGTCGCAGGCGACGACCCGACTTCGCGCGCTCGAAATTCAGATCGCCGCGGAGGTCGCCAACGCGGCCCTCACGGTGCAGAGCAACTTGAAGCGGGTTGAGGCCGCGAGCGCGGCCCGCGAGCTCGCGCAAAAGCGCCTCGAGGCCGAGCAGAGCCGCTTCGAGGTCGGCCTCACCACCAACTTCTTCGTCGTCCAGGCCCAGCGCGACCTGCGCGATGCGCAGAATACCGAGCTGCGCGCGCTCGCCGACTACCGCAAGTCGCTCGTCAACTTCGAACGCGCACAGCAGGCGCCCGCCGGCGGCGGTGGCGGCGGCTTGAATGCGGCGACCGGCGGCACCGGGCAGTGACCCGAGCACGATAGGAAAATCGAAACGGACTGTTATGCGTAAATTTCTGGTAATCGGGATCGTCGTTGCCGCCGCCCTTGGCGGTGCAGCGTATTTTGGCGTCTTCTCGAGCGAAGACACGGCAGCGGCGGGTCCTGGTGGCGGCCAGCAGGCGGGCGGGGCCCAGGGTGGGCGCGGCGGCGCCGCCGGGGCGGCGCGGGCCCAACAACAGGGCGCTGGCGGCGGTGGGTTCGGCGGATTCGGCGGGCCCGGCGGCGGTGGCGGCCCGCGCATGCCGTTGACCGGTGAAATGGCCGCGGTCAAGCGCGGCGACCTCGCCGCTCACCTCACCGTGGTCGGCAATCTGATCGGACTGCAGACCGTCGAGGTCGCGCCCAAGACGGGGGGCCGGCTTCAGACCGTGTCGGTCCAATTGGGCGATGCCGTCCGGCGCGGCCAGGTGATGGCCAAGATCGAAGACCGCGAAATCCGCGAGCAGGTCAACCAGGCCGAAGCGTCCCTGGAAGTCTCGAAAGCGACGATTCGGCAGCGCGAGGCCGATCTCAAAGTCGCGGAGCTCAACTTCGAGCGCTCGAAGAACCTCTTCCAACGGCAGTTGCTCGCCAAGCAGTCACTCGATGATGCCGAGTCGAAGTACCTGGCGGCCGAAGCGCAAATCGATCTGTCGAAAGCGCAGCTCAATCAAACCGACGCGCGGCTGCAGGAGCTGCGGATCAACCTGCAGAACACCACCGTGACCTCGCCGGTCGACGGCTTCGTCGCCAAGCGCCACGTCGATCCCGGCGCCATGGTGTCGCAGAACCAGCCGGTCGCCTCGGTCGTCGAGATCTCGCGCCTCAAGCTGATCGTCAACGTCGTCGAAAAAGACCTCAGGCTGGTCGACACCGGCGATACCGGGGACGTCGAAGTGGACGCCTACCCTGGCGAGAAATTCCGCGGCCGCATTGCGCGGGTCGCGCCGGTGCTCGACCCGGCGACGCGCACCGCCTCGATGGAAATCGAAATCCAGAACAGCGACAACCGGCTCAAGCCCGGAATGTATGCGCGCGTCAGCCTGGTGGTGGAAGAGCGCAAGGGCACGCTCGTGGCCCCGAAGAGCGCCGTCATCGACTTCGAGAGCAAGCGCGGCGTGTGGGTGCCGAACGACGAGAAGCGCGCGACATTCGTGCCCGTCGAACTGGGAATCGAAGACGCCGAGCGGATCGAGATCAAGTCGGGCCTCAACGAAGGCGATCGCATTGTGACGACCGGCGCGACCGCCGTGCGCAACAACGACGTGCTCCTGGTGGCGGGCGAAGCGGCGCCGGCCGGCGGATTTGGCGGACCCGGCGGGGCGGGGCGCGGCGGCGCCGAGGGCGCGCGGACTTTCAAGGGCGGGCAGCGTCCGCCTGGCGCAGGCGGCGGTCCACCCGGCGGGCAGCGCCCCCCCGGCGGCCAGAAGCCTCCGCAGTGACGTGCCTCGACGGTATAGTGCGAACTTGGTTCGGCAGGTAGCGACGCTGTAGCGCGGAACTTTCGTTCCGCGAGGACGATCGACTTTTGACGAGACCCTTATGAGCATTCCGCGCATCGCCATCGAACGCCCTGTCACGATGTTCATGATCAGCATGGTGATCATCCTGCTGGGCGGCATCTCGCTCACCAAGCTGCCGGTCGACCTGATGCCCGACACGCAGATGCCCACCATTTCAGTGAGCGTCAGCTATGCCGGGGTCGGTCCGCTGGAGATGGAGGAACTGGTGACGCGGCCCATCGAGCAGGCGGTGAGTGCCGTGGCCGGACTCGAGCGCGTCGACTCGACCTCGTCGGAGGGCCGGGCCAACGTCCGCCTCAACTTCGCGTGGGGCACCGACCTCAGCGAAGCCGCGGATGAAGTCCGCACCCGCGTCGACCGCGTGCGCGGCCGCATGCCGGAAGACGCCGACGCGCCGACGGTGTTCAAGTTCGACTCGAC